>CAZZYB010000093.1:0-6346 GCA_964658125.1 uncultured Acetobacteraceae bacterium
TCCGGCGACTGGGTCTCTGCGGTTAACTGCGAAAGCCCGGCGGGTGCCGGGCTTTCGTAGGTTGCTATCTCACTTAATTGTAACTGGCGTGTCAAGCGTTGCTGCCGTCCAAGCCGGCGCTTTACCGTTTCTGGAAAGTTGATCCAGGGAGCTTTGGCCTTCTGCTGAGTCGGCGTGAGATGAAAAGGGCGCCGGAGCTTGTGAACTCCGGCACCCTTTTTAGTTCAGTGTTCGACCGCCCAAGAGGCAGGTTAGAAAGTGACCTTGCCAGAGAACTGGAAGAGTCGCGGGTTGTTGGTGATGGTTGACACCTGACCAAAGGTGGTCCCGGTGTTGAGGTTGGTTGCCGGGTTGCCGAAGTTGGGGTGGTTGAGGACGTTGAACGCTTCCAGACGGAGGTCAAGTGCCAGGCGTTCGTGGATCGGGAAGATTCGCGAGAGCTGGGCATCTACGTTGTAGGCGGGAATACCGCGGAAGGCGTTCCTTCCGACAGTGCCGAAGGTTCCAACTCCGGGGCATGTGAGAGAGGTGACGGGGGCGGAGCATCCGGCGGTGACTTGCGCGAACGCTGCGGGGTTGAGGTACTCGCGATTAGCCTCGCCTGCGGCCTTGAAGAAGGCGACCCGTTGATAGACGGGAACGCCGGGTACAAGGTTGGGGCGGTCCTGACCGTTGGAGGTGAGGGAGTTGTCGACGCCGGAGGTGACGTTGAAGGGTGCGCCGCTCAGGATTTGAATCTTGGGAGCGAGTTCCCAGTTGTTGATCAGGAGTCCGGTGAGCCGGGAGACCCCGAATTTGCTCTTGGCGATAACGACGACGTTCTCGATGTGCCGGTAGTCCGAACCGCAGGGGCCGTAGTCCCTGGCCGGGTTGTCCGGGTTTTGAACGCTGACACCGGTGATATCGCCGTTCGCGTCGGTCTCGTTGAGGCACTTGGACCATGTCCAGTTTGCGAGCAGGCTGAAGGTAGCGGAGAGGCGGTGCTGGATGGTGGTTACCAGCCCGTTGTAGTTAGCAGTGGCGAAGTCTCCTATAAGGACCGAGCCGCCGCCACCGCCGAGGTACTGGTTGCCCTGGGTAGGATTCGCAATGGTGAGCCTGTAGCGCGACGCTGCGTTGGCGACCGTGGAGCAGGGGGTTCCTGCAGCCCCGGGCTTGACCGCCGCCGGACCGGTGGTGACGATACCGGTGCAACCTGTGCCACCTGCTCCCCAAACGCCGGGGATGAAGACCGCGTTGTTGAACGGATAGCCAATGGGAGCGTGGCGGGTGCCGTTGCCGATGTAATCCAACTGCAACTGCCAGCCACGTCCCAACTGCCGCTGAATGCTGGCGGTGTACTGGATGGTGTAGGACGGGTGGAAGTGCGGCGGCAGGACGATGTACTGTCCTTGTGCGGGGAAGACCGCACCAGTTTTTGTCGGGACCACGGCCTGGGGGAAGGTGTTGTAGTCGACGCCGTTGACGAGCCACGGACGTGCAAAACTCAACTGGCCGGTGGTTGGGGGGCTGACCGAGGTGGCGAAGGGCGGATTCTGGTTGACGCGCTGGGCCGTGAAGTAGTTTGGCTGGTCGTAAATGAGCTCTGCACCTGCGCGAATGACGGTCTTGCCATCCCCAAGCGGATCGAAGGAAGCACCGACGTTGGGGGAGAACTGCCAGGGCGAATTCTGGGTAAACTGCCGGGTGACGCCAGGGTCTCCATAGAACGACGTTCCGGCGGGAGCCCCTGGAAAGACGGTGCTGATCTTGTTGGCCAGGAATGCGGCGTTGTCGAAGGTCGTTCCGCGGTTGAAGAAATCGACCGGCATAAAAGTGGGCGACCAGCGCACACCAGCTACCAGCGTGAGTCGCTTGGTGGCGTGGTAGGTATCCTGCGCGTAGAGGCTGGGGATGGGGCCGCGTAAAGCGTTCTGCTGCTGTTTGCTTTGCTGGAAGCCACTCATCGCACCTTCGAGCAGATCCAGGTTGGCATCGCCCGCGCCGGCATTGCCGGTTGCGCTGCCGCTGTAGATTCCGGAGAAGGTGAAGTTGCCGTTGGACTGGAAGCCGCCCACGATGTTGAGCTGATTGCGAACATACTCCCCGCCGATGATGATCTGATGCTTGCCGCGGATCATGGTGAGCTCGTCAGAGAAAGACAACGAGTTATCGTTATAGTGGCCGGGGGCGCAGGTTCCGCAGTAGGTGGTGAACTTGCCGGTCACGGTGGACTGGAAGCCGGTAGGCAGAGCGCAATAAATGTTGACGCCCAGCGTGCAGGCGTTGATTCCGGGGGCGGAAGAGCGCACATCGACGCGGCGGGTGACGGTGACGTGTGCCGAGTTTACGGTGCCGGAGTTGATGGTGTAATTCTCTCCGATGGTCCCGGTCTGGACGCGTTCATAGTTTCCAGGAGCAAGCGAGGTGAGAAGGATGTTGGTCGGCGAGAAGAAGCTGGGTGCCTGGTAGCCATCGAGGAAGTAGCGGCCGTACAGGTTGTTTTTCGGGTTGATTGTGTAGTCCACCCGAGTGATGAACTGCTTGTAAAAGACCTGCGAGGGCACGATCACGTTGACCACGCCGCAGTTGTTGGGGTCTTGAGAGGGGTCGATTGCAGGGAGATATTTCTGCAAGGCGAGTGCCTGCGGGCTCCATGTAGGCGTGGTGGCGTACTTGTCACCGGGAATCAGCGCGCCGGTCAAAGGATCGTAAAGCTGAAGGAACTTGCCGTTTGCGGTGCAGCCGGGACCATCGGTAGCGGAGAAGTCTCCGGCGAGGTTAGCGGCCGTGGGTACACGGTACGCGGTTGGGGCTGTGCCTTGCTTGGCTTGATGGAACTGATATCCGGTGAAGAAGAAAAGCTTGTCTCGACCGTTGTACAACTTGGGAATGATGACGGGAGCGCCGAAGGTGCCACCATACTCATGCTGATGAAGGGTGTCCTTCTTGGGATTGAAAAAGTTGGTGGCGTTGATGTACGGATTGCGGGTGAAGTAGAAGCCGGTGCCGTGGATCATGTTGCTACCAGCGCGTGTGACGACGTTGACCAGGCCGCCGGAGTGCATACCGGACTCCGCGCCAAGCGCCGTCGATTCGACGCTGAATTGGCCGACTGCGTCCGGGAAAGGAAAGGGCAGGTTCCCGCCACCCATGTAGTCATTGTTGTCGCCGCCATCGAGGCGCCACTGGGTGGTATTGCCATTGCCGCCAGCGATAGAGACAGAGACGGTCTGGTACGAGTACTTAGTCCCGGTGAAATCTCCGCCGGGTGCGGGAGCCGCGCCGCCTGCGACGGTGATCAGATCGGTCATGCGGCGCCCATTGAGCGGCATTTCGGTAACTGTCTGCTGATCGATGGTCTGCTTGAAGGAGACGTCTTCAGTTTGCAGGGAGAGGGAATCGGCATGGACTTCGACCTTCTCGTTGGCCGAGCCGACTGTCATCTTCACATCGATAGAAATGCTGCTACCGACTTCGAGTACGTTTCCGGTTTTGGTATAGGTTTCAAACCCCGGTGTTCCCACCTGCAGCGAGTACGTTCCAACATTGATGTTGGGGAAGACGTAGGAGCCTTTGCCATCGCTGACGGTGGTGCGCTTGACGTGCGTCGCTTCTTCGATGAGGGTTATCTGGGCGTTGGGAATTGCGGCGCCGGTGGCGTCGGTGACGTCTCCCTGGATGCTTCCGGTTCCAGCGACCTGCGCGGTGAGGGTGCAGGCGGCGAACAGGAGAAGCGCGAGCGATAGCAGGCGCGTGTGAGTGGTGAAATGCCGCAGGGCCGATCCGATGTGTTGCATTGTTGCCTCCGTAAATGAATCAAACGATGGTACTGGTGACGCGCGCCTATGGTGCACTTTGTCGGCGCCACGGTAAGGCGTGAAGGTAGTTTCAGTACTCTCCCACACGCTGCGCCGGGACGCCGCTGTAATTTCAGGTGAATCTGTATGACAACTTTTCGTGCGCAGCAAGATTGCTCTTCGGCAACGCCCCTGTCAATGCTTTTTTTTACCTGCGGAACAATTCTTCATTGAACATGTCGATATTTTGCTTCCACTTAGGGATCACTCACTGGTTTGGGAATGGCCAGACGCGCTGGGCGGTCCCGTAAAGAATCTGGTTGTGATCCTCAGCCGGGAGGAAGCCGAGATGGTTGCGGAAAAGGAGGACCGCGTCGCTGTAAGAGAGTTGCTTGAGGCAGATGGGCCAGTCCGTTCCCCACATGAGGCGCCTGGCACCAAAGCTGCTGTAGATGCGCTTCACCTGTCTGGCCGCGTCGGGATACGGAAAGGGTTGCGCCGAGAGGGACCCCATGTGCGAGAGCTTGACGAAGACGTGCGGTAGCGTGCCAGTGTGGTGAGCAGGTGGAGTTTGTCGGGTTGACCGAGCGGGCAGTCGGCCATGTGGTCGATGACGACGGAGAGGTCGGGGTTCTGTTCGATGAGCGGCTGGATGTCGGGGAGGAGTTCGACCGGGGTGAGGAGCGTCATGGGGATTTTGAGATTGGCGCAACGCCTCCACAGCGGTGGCATGAGGGGGCCGCGGATCCAGTCGCCGGATGGGCCGGCTGCGGGGCTGAGACGGACTCCGTGGAAGCCGTACTGCTCGACGAGGCGGCTGAGGTGGTCGGGGGCGAGGGGGTCTTCGGGGTCTACGCGGCAGACTCCGTGGAAGACTTTGGGGTAACGCTTCAAGACGCCGGCCAGGTAGGAGTTGTCCCAACGGTAGTGGATGACCTGGATGAGGACGGTGTGGGAGACGCCGTTGGCTTGCATGAGGGCGAGGAGCGTTTCGGCAGAGGCGTCTTCGGGGGGTGGATGAGAGCCGGGCGCGAACGGGAACTGCGGGTCGTGCTTCCAGACGTGGACGTGCGAGTCGATGAGCGGGGAGATGCCAGGGCGGGCGAAGAGGGTGGTGAACTGTGTCGCGGCGGTTGCGGCTGTTGCGGTGGCAAGGAAGCGGCGGCGGTTCGTCATGGTGAACGAGTCTATAGCGGCGAGGGAGTTGGTGGCCGGCTGCTAGCCGGGGTGAGCATGAGAAGATTTCGGGATGACAACGTGGTCGCAGAACTATAACCCTACGGGCCACTGGTGGCTATCCGCGTTGATGGCAGCGATACCCATCTGCGTCCTGTTGTTGCTGATGGTTGCGTTTCGGGTGAAGCCACATTGGGCGGCGCTGTCTGGTGGACTGGCGGCGGTGTTAGTGGCTGTAGTTGCGTTTGGCATGCCTCCGGTGCTTGCGTCTGTGAGTTTTCTGTATGGAGTAGCTTATGGGTTACTTAAAATTGCGTGGATCGTTATAGCGGCTGTCTTTCTTTACGATATTTCGGTCTATACGGGACAGTTTGAAATATTGAAGGCATCTGTAACTAGCGTGACGCCGGACCGGCGGATTCAACTGCTGCTGGTGGCGTTCTGCTTTGGGGCGTTTCTGGAGGGTGCGGCGGGTTTCGGGACTCCGGTGGCTATCGCTGGAGCGCTGCTGATCGGGTTGGGATTCAGGCCTCTGCAGGCGGCGATGCTGAACCTGATTGCGAATACGGCGCCGGTGGCGTTTGGGGCGATTGGCGCGCCGATTCATGCGCTGGCTGCGGTTTCCGCGCTGCCCGAGGCTGATTTGAGTGCGATGATTGGGCGGATTTTGCCGCTGATGTCGATGCTGATTCCAATCTGGCTGGTGCGGACGATGGTGGGGTGGGCAGAGACGATGGAAGTGATGCCGGCGATTTTAGTTGTGGGAGGATCGTTTGCGGCTACACAGTTTTATTGGTCGAACTATCGGGATAGTAGCCTGGTGGATATTATTGCGGGAATAGTTTCTCTCGTAACTACTGCTGTCTTTTTGCGGTTTTGGAAGCCTAAGCGGATCTGGCGGTTCGAGGAGGATGCGGAAATTCAGATTGGTGCAAGGCATAGCAGGGCTCAAGTGCTGAAAGCGTGGATGCCTTTTATTGTTTTGTCGATGGTGGTGTTGCTTTGGGGGCTTCCTTCGATTAAGACTGCGATCAATAGCACGACTACTCCTGCATTTCGCGAGGGGGGGTGGAACGTGCCTTATCTGCATAAGGCTGTCGTTCGCGGGGCGCCTGTTGTTGCGAAGGCTGTGACGGAGCCGGCTAAGTTCGACTTCAACTGGCTGTCGGCTACCGGGTCGGGGTGTTTTCTTGCGGCGATTGTGGCTGGAGTGCTGCTGGGGGTGGCGCCGCGGGCATTGGCAAAGATTTTTGTAGGGACGATTGCGAAGATGCGGTTCGCGGTAATCGCGATTGCTTGCATGTTGGGGTTGGGGTTTGTGACCCGGTACTCGGGGATGGATGCGGTGCTGGGGCTGGGGGATGCGTCGGAGCTGGTGACGGTGGCGGCGG
>CAZZYB010000093.1:6356-10839 GCA_964658125.1 uncultured Acetobacteraceae bacterium
GGACGGGGTGGATGTATCCGGTCTTTGGGACGTTTCTCGGGTGGTTGGGGGTGGCGCTTACGGGGAGCGACACCTCGTCTAACACGCTGTTTGGGAATCTGCAGCGGATTACGGCGGAGCAGTTGCACATCGATCCCGTGCTGATGTGCGCGGCGAACAGCGCGGGTGGGGTGATGGGGAAGATGGTCGATGCGCAGTCGATTTGTATTGCTACGGCGGCGACTGATCAGGTGGGGAGTGAGGGGAAGATATTGAGGTTGGTGTTCTGGCACTCGGTGGTGCTGGCGGCTTTGGTGGGAGGGATTGTGATGGTGTTTGCTTATTGGTTGAAGGGAGTGGTGCCGCACGGATTAGCGTTCATAAGATGATGATGCTCGCAATGATCAAACCGAAATAATTTAGCGAATATTGTCGGCCCTCTGATCATGTCCGCTCAGTGTGTTCAGTAATGCTCTGACAGCGCCTGGATCGCAGTAATGTTCATCGTGAATGCGACGATACAACGGCTTGCGTTTTGGGTGCCTGAGCGCCAGGTGTAGTGAGCTTGCCATTCTGGTTAGTTGGAATTGTCCAGAGGAAATGAGTTTGCAGCGAGTTATGGAATGCGGCTTCCGGATCATGGAGATCCGTCGCTACGGGAAGCAACCCGCCCTTTCCGTCCGGGTGCGGCTCACCTAGAGTAAAGCGGGTCTGGGTTCGGTTGACACCATCGTACGCTGCAAAGCGATGACACTCCAGGCAGTTGGATTTCATGCCTGTCGTCCATCCTTCAAGGTAGGGATTGGCTACATAATCTGTGTTGGTGCGTGTCGCATTGACATCAAAGAACTGCCACTTATTGAAACCGAGCCTTTTTTCAATTTCAGGCTTAGCTGACCACCAAAACGTCATCCATGTCCAGCTTGGTACATCGCTCGACATGATGTGAACACCGACCAGTATCAAATAACAGTTGCTGAAACATTCGAGCTCGTCGAGATTTGGATCGACCCTCGCATCGTGCGGAATGTTTTGATAGTCCTCTTTTGTGACCTTCCGCGAATAGAAACAACCCAGGCTGTAAATGTCTTCAGGCTGCTTGACCGTGCATCGGTCGGTATCGCTGATATCGACTTGTGTATGCGACCATTGCCCCACGCCATTCAGTTGTCCAATGGCGTTGGGAACCGATGCGTCGTTTCCAGAATACTGTGGCGTGCTGTACAAACCTAACGAACCGTAGAGATTTGGATTAGCGGCGTGCTTGCGCGGTTTGATCAACTCCCAAGAGGTTTTTACGATGATTGAGTTTCCCTCGAAGCCATCGGGAATAGTTGGAAAGCCAGTCTTCACGGAAGATTGGAGCATGTTATCCAGGCAAGTCTTCGAATATAAAACATACTTGCGAATGGCGTGGGCTGCGGGTCGATTGTAAAAGATGGTTTGAAGCACACTGTATGGGCGAGGCGATGGAGAGCCGTCTTCAAGCGTCTGGGCACTTAGGACTTCCTGGGGAGGCCGCTGAAGGGCGTGCGCAAGATGCAAGGAAAGGTTCCCGCTCCTCTGGTTGTCAGAGGAAGCCGCTACACCTTTACAAGGTGGCATTGCGGCGGACGGGCATCCCTCGAGCAGATGCAGATCGCACTGATCGTCCCAAGACTCCCAGTCGGGATGCTCTTTGTGGACCGTGAAATTGTTAAACATCCGCTGCGCGTCTTGTTTCAGGGCTGTGGAACTGAGGGTTGGAGCATTGTGGTGCAGCATCTGGTGACGAGA
Organism: uncultured Acetobacteraceae bacterium; assembly: GCA_964658125.1. Classification (GTDB taxonomy): domain Bacteria; phylum Acidobacteriota; class Terriglobia; order Terriglobales; family Acidobacteriaceae; genus Granulicella. Next base: position 8,112 of record CAZZYB010000093.1, read on the forward strand.
ATGTGCCAGGGTCATCAGAGTTCCGAAAGCACAGCACAGCGATACGAGGAGAATTCTTGTTATCGGCATGACGCTCCTTGGATGAGGGCCAAGTATAGAACTCATGCCGGCTCACCGTATGTGTTGCCTTTGCGTTTTGCCCGAGGAATATCGTGACCGTCCACCGATTGGACGGCCACTTGGCGGGCTCAAGACTTGAAAATCTGGTAGCTGCGAAACGGTTAGCTATTTGAACAGTCCCGTTATGACAGGTGGCTTATAAGGGCAGGCACCCGTACCGTTCCATCCGCCGGCCTGACCGGAGAAGTCCCTGAGGAGTCTCGCACTGTCTTGAAGATCGGCGGCGTTTATGTACTGAAAATGTTGAAACGCCTGCTTTGTAAGGGGAATACCTTGAGCTTGAAGGTAGGGCGCGATCATAGTATCCCAGTTTGCTATGACATCCAGTTGCGCCTGAGTATCGAAGTTCGCGCTCATAAGCAACCATAGGACAAGAGTATTTTGAAGCTGCTGCGGAGTCGGGTCCGTTGCGGGACGGGCGATTGCCGCTGGCGGGTTCCCGGCTTCGTTGTCGTTGGGTCTGGCGGGGCGGTTAATCTTACCTCGCAGGTTGGAAGGGGCTTTTTTATTCTTCTGTTGCACGGGACCTCATTCCTCTTGGGTTGAATATTCATTAATGAATGGCAAGCGCAGGTTGGGATTGCGCAGCCCGGCGTGGATTTATTTTCCGAGAGGCATACCCGTTAGCCTGGACTAGTAAGGGTGAAATACTGCGATACGCGGAAATGTCCTCGGTTAGAGTCCCCGGTGGATAATGTTCAGGGTGCGACCAAACAATATACGGGTGCAGCGCGGTTTGTGAGAGTACCTCCCGCGCTTCGGCAATGAACTTTCGCCGGTTGTCCGGATTGACGTCGGATTGAGCTGTTAATAGAAGGGTTCGTGCGAGATATTCTCGCCGGTCGAAAGGTGCAACTTGTGCAGCAACTCGACGGGCTGCTGAAAGTGCTTCGTCCAGACGATGGTGGGCTATCAGCAGTTCTACATGGTTAAGCTCATTAGCCAATCTGAAAGCTGCATTTTCGGAATTCTTGGGCGCCTGTCGTGTAAGCGCTTCCAGAGAGTTCCGAAATGCGGCGGCCGTCCTAGGCGTTACGTGGCTGAGAAATTGACCATACACTTGGCCTGCGGCGATAAGTGCGGCCGGTGAAGTATCCAGTGACAAAGCATTTTTAGCGTCCTGTAGACACTCGGCATATTGTCCCATCGTGCAGAACACATGAGCGCGATCCAGCAGAAACTTCCCTTGTTGTGGATGGCGATCGGGCTCGGAGGTATCCGTTATGGCGGTGTCCAGCCATTTGATGGAAAGCGGAAAATTGCCTTGCTCCGCAGCGAGCCGTGCAAGGAGCGATGCTGCGTGGATTCGTGAAAACGGTTCCTGTGACGAGCGCAGTCTTGTAAAATCCGTCTTGGCCTCATCGGGGTGGCCTGCGAGAAAGGCGAGAAGACCTTCTAGATGATTTACCGCATCTAAATCCTGAAGTTTTGTGAGCACCTCGATCCATTGCCGCGCAGACTGAAGGTCTCCAATCTGGATGTAGCATAGAGCCAGATCGTAAGGAGCATTTACACGATGGGGATCGATCGAATATGCTTTGTATAATACTTCGATTGCCGTCTTGAAATAGCCCAATTTGATAAGGGGTAATCCTCTATAGAACCAACCGAGGTAGTCGTGTTCGTAGTACATGGTGTAGTCACGGAATGCGGCGTCCGCTGTCTGATAATCCCAGCTGTCCAGCGCATAGATTCCGCGGATCCTGTCCCGCTCGCGACGGGTCAATCTGCGATCAAAGTCAGCGTTTAGCGCATCAGCGTATGCGCGGTAACCTTCCTGTATCCTGCCCACGGAAATACATATATCCCCAAGCCGGGCGAAAGCCAGTGCAAAATGAGGATCAATTTGAACAGCTTCTTTGAGTTGGAGGATCGCATTGTCCTTTTGTCCGCTGGCGCTGAAAATCTCGGCGCTTGTGTAGTCAGAGAGAGCTTCCCATGCATTAGTTGTGACATCTTCCGATGGTGAATTCAAACGCGCGATATCATTGCTGGATTCACCCACTTTTAGGCGTATCCAATCGCTTGCGTCGCGTATGGCGGTCAGCAACATCGGGGGAATGGAAACAGAAGAGTTATTTGTACCTACGGTTTGCCAAGCGAAGTCCCGGTAGAAGCGGTCACGGTAGCGCCTTATGCTGCTGCTATCAGGACGCTGAATCTCAACACTAAGTTTGTAGTTGCCATGAACGCCTGTAACGGTCGTAAGAATAACGCGCTGAGATGCCGAGCGCAGGGCGATTTCGCGGGCTATGGGCTGGGTTATCGGCGTGTCGGGGGGCTTGGTCATTTGTTGGAGGATGTCGCCTACTCGGCCTGCGTCGAGCAGGTTGATGTGGGCTGATTGTTCCAGCCCTGCGCGCACGAGTTCGGTGACGTTGTCCAACTGCTTTTCTCCGGTTTCGTTTCTTACTGGGGCGAGATAAACCAGGGTGCCGGGGGCTACTGTGGCGTCGGTCCTTGTTGTGGAGTAGCGGTAGGCGGGCCAGGAAAGGGACAGGACGATTGCAATTGTTGTTGCGATGGCGATCTTTATCGCGCGGCTTGTGGGTGTTGGTATATAGGTGGATTTGCGGCGGGGGGTGGTGTGAGTTGAGGGGGTGGTGGC
>CAZZYB010000094.1:0-10559 GCA_964658125.1 uncultured Acetobacteraceae bacterium
TTTTGGCTGCGGAGCGGAGCATTGAGGGGCCGCCGATGTCGATGTTTTCGATGATCTCCTCGAAGGCGACGCCGGGGCGGGAGGCAGTTTTCTCGAAGGCGTAAAGGTTGACTACGACCATGTCGATGGCACCGATTCCCTGCTCTGCTACGGCTTTTACGTGCTCGTCGTCTCCGCGTTTGTAGAGGAGGGCACCGTGGACTGCCGGGTGGAGGGTCTTGACGCGGCCGTCGAGCATCTCGGGAAAGCCGGTGAGGTCGGATATATCGAGGACGGTGAGGCCGGCGTCGCGGAGGGCTTTTGCAGTGCCGCCGGTGGAGACCAGTTCCACGTCAAATTGCGCGAGTATCCGGGCAAACTCTACCAGGCCCGTCTTGTCTGTCACGGAGAGCAGCGCGCGTCCGATCTTCTTAAAATCGCTCATGTAGCTCTCATTCTAAGCGAGAGTGTTTGACGATGATTTTTTCGGAACCGCCCCTCCCCCGTTTTCATGCAAAGTCTTGACAACGCAGCAGTTACGGTTGGACTTGTATCGTAAGTGATTGAAAACAAATGACGGAATTCGAAGGAATGGTGCAAAGTCTTCGAACGAAAGAGGTTATGGCTTGACTTCCCGCGTGCTGGCCTAAAACAAAAGCCCGGCTGGCGGCCGGGACTTCGATGTTGTTCCACTGTCTCTATGATAACGCGCGTGTCAAGGGTTGATCCGTATGCGGCTAGAATGGGACCGTATGCTTGATTTAGCTTTTGTGCGGGCCAATCTCCCGCTGGTTGAAGAAAAATTGCGTTCGCGTGGTGCAGATGTTGGTGCTTTGGCGGATTTCGTGAGGCTGGACGCCGAGCGGCGAACTGCGATTACCGAAGTGGAAACACTGAAGGCTCAACGGAACGCGATTTCGCAAGAGTTTGGCCGGCGCAAGCGCGCTGGCGAAGACGTTCATCTGCTCGACATGCAGAGCGGCACGCTCAAGGCGCAGGCGGAGCATTTGGAATCTGTTGCGGCGACCGCGGATGCGAAGCTTCGGGAACTGCTGGAGGGTTTGCCGAACCTGCCGCAGGACAGTGTCCCGGTTGGCAAGTCCGAACATGAGAATGTTTGCGTCAAGACCTGGGGTGAGGTGCCGAAGTTCGACTTCGCGGCTAAACCTCACTGGGAGGTTGGCGAAGAGTTGGGGATTCTGGACTTCGGGCGTGCGGCCAAGATTTCGGGTTCGAGGTTCGTGCTGCATTTTGGCTCTGGGGCGCGGTTGGAGCGGGCGCTCGCCAACTTCATGCTCGACCTGCACATTCAAAAGCACGGCTATGTGGAAGTTCTGCCGCCGTTTATGGTGAATTCGCGCTCCTTGTTCAGCACTGGGAATTTGCCAAAGTTCGGCGCGGATCTGTTCCACTGCGACGATAAAGGGGCGTATGTCGCGGGTGAGTTGCAGGAGAGCGACCACTGGCTGATTCCAACAGCTGAGGTTCCGGTTACGAATATCTTTCGCGACGAGACGATCGATGTTACGGAGACGATTTCTTTCTGTGCGTATACGCCCTGCTTTCGGTCCGAGGCTGGATCGTATGGCAAGGATGTTCGGGGGATGATCCGGCAGCACCAGTTTCAGAAGGTGGAGCTGGTGAAGTTTGCGCGTCCGGAAGAGTCTGAACGGGAGCATGAGCGGTTGACGGCCGATGCCGAGGCTGTGCTTGAGGCTCTGGAGCTTCCCTATCGGCGGATGCTGCTGTGTACCGCGGATATGGGTTTCAGTTCGTCGAAGACTTACGACCTTGAGGTGTGGCTGCCGGGTCAGCAGACTTATCGGGAGATTTCTTCGTGCTCGAATTTTGAGAGCTTCCAGGCTCGGCGGGCGAACATTCGCTACAAGCCCGCGGGGGCGAAGAAGTCGGAGTATGTGCATACGCTGAACGGGTCGGGGCTGGCCGTGGGGCGGACTTATCTCGCGGTGCTGGAGAATTATCAGCAGGCGGATGGGTCCGTACGCATTCCGGCGGTGCTGCAGCCGTACATGGGCGGTGCGACGGTGATCACAAAGCAGATAATGGGGAGGATCTTATGAGTCTCCTACGCAACTACTTCTTCTGGTCGTATGAACGCGGCAGTATGCACTACGACATCATGGTCACGGCGATCATCCTTTTTGTGCTGGTGGGGCCGCGGTTTATTGACTTTAAGGACACGCCGGTGAAGACGGTGCCGCTGCACTCGAGCGAGGTGCTGGTGAAGAGCAGTCGCACGGCCGACGGGGGCGCGTCCTTTGTCTACGAAGTGCGTGCGGACGATCTGCGCGGGGCCGCCAGTGATGCGGAGATCAAGGCAGACCTGCTGCGTGTGATCGAGCCGATCTCGGGCGAGGTTTCTTTGCAGGGTTATCAGCCGGTGCAGGACACGCACGGCAAGATCGTGGCTTATGAGGCAACCGTGACCCGCTGAACGATCGAATGGGCGCAACAATTCCCTTCGGCGGTCATCTAAACAGAAGTTAGCAGGAGTTCCGCGATGAAGCTTCTCCGAATTGTTTTTGCGTGTGCTTGTGCGATCTTCGTGTCGGAAGCGACGGCACAGGCTCCGGACCCGCACCTGGCTGCCGTTCTGTCGCAAATGGACACTGCGAGCCAGCAGTTCAAGAACGCCCGCGCCGACTTCTCGCAGGACTACTACGAAGCGATCGTTCGCGAGACGACGAATCAGTCCGGGTCGATCTATTTCGAGCGCAAGGGTAGCGGGACGCAGATGGGCGCTGTGATCGTCGATCCGAAACGTGGGAAGCAGAAGGTGCTGGAGTTCAAGGACGGCATACTGCGGATGTTCGACATTCCGAACGACCAGATCAGGGTGATCAAGCCGGGGTCGAGCCAGGGGCAGGTGGAGACTTTTCTGACGCTGGGGTTCGGTGGCAGCGGTAAAGACCTCGCGCGGGCGTGGAATATCAGCTACGCGGGCAGTGAGACGCTGACGGACGGCGGGCAGCCGGTGAAGACGGAAAAGCTTGATCTGGTGAGCAAAGATCCGGCCGTGCGAAATACCTTTGCGAAGGTGACGATCTGGGTCGATCCGACGCGCGGCATCAGTTTGAAACAGGTGTTTGAGACGCCTTCGCATGATCGGCGGACGTCGACCTATTCGCATGTGAAGGTGAATGGGAAGATCGACGCTGGATCGTTTGAGATCAAGAAGGGACCGCATACGACGGTTGTTGGACCGTAGGCTGGCCATCCTGCCGGGTGGATTGCCGGGTGAACGCAAATGCCGCCAGCAGGATCACGACTGGGAAACAGTCTATTGTGTAGCGTGGTTCGGAGTTGTCGACCGTCAGCAGCATGGCTGTGCGAATCATTACAAACCCCACGAGTGCGAGACTGAGCGCTGGCCTTCCGGTCCATTGCTGCCTGCGCCAGCGCCACAAGCCGAGCGCCGCCAGGATGAGGTAGGCCAGGTTGAGTGCGGCGTACACGGCGATTTCGATGCTGACGCGGTGGTAGAGGTGCCAGCGCCACCAATCGTCGGGCAGGGGGAGCATCTCGGTGCGCGGCCGGAGCCACATGTTGGCGACCCGAAGGATGGGGAGTTCTATGTAATACCGCAGCGGATGAGCGGCGACGCGCTGCGCGGCGAGGTCTGCGAACTCCTTGTCCACGGCGGGAGAAGCGGCGGTGATCTTGTTGTAGTCGTCGTAAATGGCCGCGGTGCGGGCACGCTGGCTGGGAGTATCGAATGCGCGGTTGGGGAGGTCGGCCATATCGAGCGGCGAACTATCGTAGTTCCAATAAACGTCTTCGGTTGATTTGAAATCGATAGCCCAAGTCCGGTACCAGCGCTGGAAGCCGACGCTGACAAACTCGCCGGGGTCCGTTGCGCTTTTGGGGGCGAGTGGCTGGAAGACATGGAAGAGCTGCCAGTTGCGCGCTGCCCAACCGGCGAGCGGGAGCAGCAGGATCAGGACTACGACCGTGAGGTGAAGTGGCCTGGAAGACCGTTGCCGAGCCGTATTCCAAGTGATCCAAGCCAAGGCGGGTAGCACTGCCGCGGCGAGAAGGATGCGGTCCGGGCGAAGCAGGACGGCGAAGGCAAGCGCGAATCCCAACGGCCACACCCAACGCCAGGGACGACTGCTGGACTGCCAGCGCTCCAGCGAGAAGAACGCCAATGCAGCGCAGAAGATTGCAGCGGTTTCCGTCAGAGGCGCAGCGACGTAGTTGGCGGTAAACGGACAGAGTGCCGCAAGCCACACGGCGGCTATTCCGGCTCGCTGGCCCATCAAGCGGCGGGCGAGAGCGCCTATCAGCAGGCAGGTGCCCAGGTCGACGGCGAGTTGCACGTAGAGCATGCTGATGTAGTTGGCGACACCGAAAAAGGCGAAGCAGGTGGCGAGGAGCAGAGGGTAGCCTGGGAGGCGGATGAGCGTGGGCCGGATGCGAGCGGCTTCGGTGACGCCGTAGATGTGGTGCTTAAGGATGTTGGTGGCGAGGTCGCCGTAGATGAGTGAGTCGCCCTCGATGTGCGTATGCCACCGGATGAAGTAGAGGCGCAGGACGAGGCCGGCTGCAATGGCGAGTATTGTCCAACGATGTTTCCGCAGCCATGTCATGCTTTGACAGCATCATAACCGTAAGAACCTCAATTTATCCCCGTCCTTTGCGCAGCGATTGACGCCAACCCTACGTATTACTACGATGGCGAAGAAGTCTTATTCATGAACAAACAGGTTTTCTTCGATCCGCAGCGTAAAAGATGGAAGCGGTTGCGGCGCGTTACTGACTCGCTGGCGCTGGGCGGCGCCATTCTTGGCGTGCTTTTCATCATCGGCCTGCTGCGTATGAAGCCGATGCAAGGGCTTGACCTGCGGTCTGCTGCAAAGAAGTACCGCGCGTTGTCGAGCCCGCCTGTGAACGAACAGAAGACGCGGGATGCGCTAAACCGGTCGGCGCATCGCAAGACTGACCTGAGGCCTTCGGACGTCGTCCTGAACTCGGGTGAGGGTCTGCGCGCGGCTTTCTATACCGATACCGACCCTGCTGCTTATGCTTCGCTAAAGCAGCACATCAAGCAGATCGATCTGCTGTTTCCGGAGTGGCTGCACGTCATCACGGCAGATGGCAGCATGATTTCCTACACTGCGGACAATGTGCAGTTTGCGGTTGTGGATAGCGGTGGCGTGCACGGCGTAGACCATGAGAACAAGGTTGGCCGTGTGATCGCAGCGGCGAAGGAAGATACGGAAATCTTCCCGATGGTTAACAATTTCAACCCCGGGAAAGGGATTTTCGATCCGTCCATCGCGGCGTTCCTGGGAGCGCCTGATGCGCGCGCCAGATTCATCAAACAGGTGGACAGTTTTCTCTCGGCGAATACTCTCTATCGGGGTCTGACGCTGGATTTTCAGTTGCTCCCTCCTGAATCTCAAGCGAACTATCGCACCCTGATCCAGTCTCTGTACGACGACTTTCAAGCGCACAAACTGCGGTTGTACGTCATGGTTCCGGTGGGTGATCCGAATTTTGATTTGAAGTTTATGGCGGACCACTCGGATGGGCTGGTGCTGCTGAACTACGGACAGCATCAGACGGCGACAGGACCGGGTGCGATCGCGGGGCAGGACTGGTTCGAGAACAATTTGCGAGCTGCGTTGAAGGTCGCTCCGCGCGAGAAGATCATCTGCGGGATTGGCAGCTATGGGTACGATTGGCAAACAGCACTGCCAGCGGCTGAGGCTCCGTTGCACAAGGGGGCAAAGATATCCAAACCGAAGCCGCAACCTGCGCCCGAACTGTTGAATGTGAATACCCTGTCAACCCAGGAGGCGTGGCAGGCGGCATCAGATTCGGGCGCAGGAATCGATCTTGACGACGAAACCCTCAATCCGCACTTTGCATACGACGATCTCGACGCGAAGGTGCGGCACGAGGTCTGGTTTCTTGATGCTGTGACTGTGCTGAATCAGATGCGCGTCGCGCGGGCGCTGGGTCTGCAGACGATTGCGCTGTGGCGGCTGGGCTCGGAAGATGACTCGCTGTGGAAGATTTGGGATTCTCCGCTGAAATCAAACCCGGTGAAGGACCTTGCGGCTGTGCTGCCGGGTCAGGACGTGGATACGGAGGGTGATGGCGACATCCTGCGCGTATCGCGGCGGCCTCAGTCCGGCCACCGGACGGTCCAGATGGACGATGACAAGACAATTCCGTCGCAATATCTGAGCGTGGTTTCGGAGACGATGGACTCGTATCCGCTGTCGTACACGGTTGCGCAGTACGGGTTTCATCCTCGTCAGGTCGCGATCACGTTTGACGACGGGCCAGACCCGGTTTGGACGCCGAAGATTCTTGACGTGCTGAGGAAGAAGAATGTTAAGGGCACATTCTTCATGATCGGCGAGGTGGCGCAAGACAATGTCAGCGTGATGCAGCGGGTGTACGCGGAAGGACATGAAATCGGCAATCACACCTTTACGCATCCCGACATCAGTGAAATTTCGACGACACAGCTTGATCTTCAACTAAACCTGACCGAGCGGCTGTTTGAATCCAAGCTGGGTGTGAGGGCAGTATATTTTCGGCCGCCGTATTCCATCGACCAGGAGCCCGATACGAATGATCAGGCCGCGCCGGTGGATCACATTCAGCAGCTTGGGTACGTGATCGTCGGCAACAAGATCGACACGTCGGACTGGGACGAGCATCCTCGCAAGACACCCGCGGAGATAACGAAGGCGGTATTCGATCAGTTTGCGGATATGGAAAACAAGTTCTGGACTCGCGGGTCCATCATCCTGATGCACGATGGGGGCGGCAACCGGCAGCCTACAGTGGATGCTCTACCGGTGCTTATCGACGCGCTGCGGGCGAGGGGATACGAGATCGTCCCGGTCTCACAGTTGATCGGTAAAACGCGAGCTCAAGTGATGCCGCCGCTGGTGGGCAGGCAGAAGTATTATGCGTGGGTTGATTCCATCGCATTCTTTTTGTTTGGGTTCTTCAATCACTTCGTGCTGGATGTCTTTTTTGTTGGTGACTTCCTGATGAGCGCGCGACTGATTATCATTGGGCTTTGCGCCATCATTGACCGCTTCCGCAAACGTCAGAACTTTGCTACAGCCGACTATCAGCCCAGGGTTGCGATTCTCATTCCGGCTTATAACGAGGAGAAGGTCATCGCGCGAACCATTCGGTCGGTGATGATGTCCAACTACAAAAATATTCGCATCATCGTGATCGACGATGGTTCGACCGACAACACCTACAGGATCGCCACAGATACTTATGCGGCGGAGATCGCGGCGGGCCGGCTTACTGTTTTGACGAAGCCGAACGGCGGTAAGGCTGAGGCGCTGAACTATGCGCTGGAGCAGACGGACGAAGAGATTTACGTGGGTATTGACGCCGATGGTGTGATCGCGCATGACGCTGTGGGGCGGCTTGTTTGTCATTTCGCGAATCCGAAGATCGGGGCTGTTGCGGGGAATGCGAAGGTGGGAAATCGTGTCAATCTGTGGACGCGGTGGCAGGCCTTGGAGTACATCACGAGCCAGAATTTTGAGCGCCGGGCACTGGATCTGTTTGATGTTGTGATGGTTGTTCCGGGCGCGATTGGAGCGTGGCGGACTGCAGCTGTAAGGGCAGGCGGAGGCTACCATCCCGACACCGTCGCCGAGGACGCTGACCTGACGATGAACCTGCTGGAGCAGGGATATTCCGTGATCTATGAGGACCAGGCGCTCGCCTTTACCGAGGCGCCGGTGAACGCGGACGGGCTGGCGCGGCAGCGGTTCCGGTGGTCGTTCGGGATTCTGCAGGCTATTTATAAACATAAAGGCGCGATTCGCCGGCATCGCGCGATGGGGCTGTTTGCGCTGCCGAACATTTTGATCTTCCAGATCTTGTTACCGCTGGTTTCGCCGCTCATCGATTTCATGTTTGTGTTCGGAGTGATTCATTACTTTGTCGATAAGCATTTTCATCCGGAGACGACGAGCGCCGCTAATCTTTACAAGCTGTTGACGTTTTTTCTGGCGTTCCTCATTATCGATTTCACCGCGTCCGCGCTGGCCTTTCTGCTGGAGCGGAAGCATCCGGCGAGCAAGGGAGACGCGTGGCTGCTGGTTCACATCTGGATTCAACGTTTCACCTATCGTCAGCTTTTCTCGTGGGTGTTGATTCGAACGATCAAGCGCGCGATCGACGGCAAGTCCTTTAGCTGGGACAAGCTGGATCGTACCGCGCAGATGTCCGAATCAACCGAGAAGCTTACGACCTAACCGCGGCATCCAATCAGAGGCCTATGAAAAGTACACTTCCGCCCTTCAAGAATGAACCGTTCACGGACTTTACCGATTCAGCGAACAAGCGCGCGATGGTCGAGGCGCTGGAGCGCGTCACCGGCGAGCTCGGCCGCGAATACAGCCTGATCATTGGGGGTCAACGGGTGGGGTCGGAGAAGGTGTTTGCGTCGACAAACCCGGCGCGGCCTCGTCAGGTGATCGGGCATCATCCTGAAGCGACGACAGCGGATGCTGAGAAGGCAGTCCAGGCGGCGCTGGCGGCGTTCGCTACGTGGTCGCGGACTTCGTTTGGGGAGCGTGTCGATCTGTTGCTCCGGGCGGCAGCGCTGATCCGCGAGCGGCACCTGGAATTTTGCGCGTGGCTTACTGTGGAAGTCGGCAAGAACTGGGCTGAGGCGGATGCCGATGTGGGAGAGTGTATCGACTTCCTGGAGTTCTACGCGCGTGAGGCTTTGCGGCTTGCAGAGGCGACTACGCCGATACAGTTTCCGGGTGAGCGCAACCTGTTGCGGTACGTTCCTGTGGGTGTGAGTGCGGTGATTCCGCCGTGGAATTTCCCATTTGCCATCATGGCGGGAATGACCGCCGCGTCCATTGTCTGCGGTAACACTGTGGTGTTAAAGCCTTCACCGGACGCGCCTACCGTGGCAGCCCGCTTCGTCGCTTTGCTGGAAGAGGTGGGGCTGCCGGCCGGGGTTGTGAACCTTATCCAGGGCGGGCCTGAGGTGGGTCGGGCGATTGTGGAACATCCGCAGGTGCGGCTGATTGCCTTTACGGGGTCGAAGAAGGTGGGGCTTGAGATTCATGAGCGCGCGGCGCGTACGCAGCCGGGGCAACACTTCATCAAGCGGACGATCCTTGAGCTCGGCGGCAAGGATTCGATCATCGTGGATGCGGATGCCGATATCGACGCCGCTGTTGAGGGAGTGACTGCGTCGGCCTTCGGATTCAGCGGTCAGAAATGCTCTGCCTGCTCGCGCGTGATTGTCGATGCCGCTGTCTACGATATTTTCTGCGATCGCCTTGCGGAACGGGTTGCGGCAATCAGCTCGGGCGATCCGGCGGAGAATTTCTACGGTGGTCCTGTTATCAATCCGGTTGCTTACAAGCGCGTGCTTTCCTATATCGAAGTGGGAAAGAGCGAGGGTCGGCTGCTGACTGGAGGTACGCCGGTTGAGAATGATGACGAAGGCTACTACATTGCGCCAACCGTGTTCGCGGACATCGCACCTACTGCGCGGCTGGCGCAGGAAGAGATTTTTGGGCCGGTGCTTGCGGTAATCAAGTCGAAGAACTTCGATGATGCCCTTGAGATTGCCAACAACACGGAGTACGGCCTTACCGGAGCGATCTATTCGAGCTCTCGCGAACATTTGAATCGCGCGCGCGAGGAGTTCCAGGTTGGCAATCTCTATCTGAACCGCAAGTGCACGGGAGCGATGGTTGGAGCGCATCCGTTCGGCGGGTTCAACATGAGCGGCACCGATTCCAAGGCCGGCGGACCGGACTACCTGACGCTGTTCACGCAGGCAAAGTCGGTTGCAGAAAAGCTTGGAGTTGTGTCGGCAGAGGCTGAAGAGCAGGAACAACGCATGGGTCTGTAGTATGGGCTTCGGCGATCAAAGGTTTTGGAGGATCATCCATGTCTGAACTGCGTCCATTTCATATAGCGTTCCCCGTCGACGACCTCGATGCCGCACGGCATTTTTACGGAACGGTGCTTGGCTGTCCTGAGGGTAGGAGCTCGGAGCACTGGATCGACTTCGACCTTTATGGGCACCAGATTGTGGCGCATTTGCAGCCGCCTCGCGCGAAGGCCAATGCGGCGAGCGCCGTCGATGGACACAACGTTCCCATTCCGCATTTTGGTGTGGTGCTTACTCAGGCCGATTGGAAGTCATTGGCTGAGCGGATGCGCGCGGCGGGCGTGCGATTTCTCATTGAGCCCTACACGCGTTTCGAAGGACAAACGGGCGAGCAGTCGACGATGTTCTTTCTCGATCCCGCGGGCAATTCCCTCGAGTTCAAATCCTTTGCAGACCTCAGCCTGATGTTTGCGAAGTAGCCTGCCTGAATGAACATCTTCCCTGCCTCGCGGCCGCCCTGGTATCCGCTGCCGCGTCCGTGGCGTGCGTGGGCGCTGCAGTCGCCTGGGTCCGTGCTGCTGGAGACGGCGGGCGGGCTGGGCGGCGATCACATCAGCTACTTATTTACCGAGCCTGAGATTGTGCTGCGGGCGAAGTCGGCGGTCTCCTTGAGCTGCCCGGGCAGGTAGGCCACGAG
>CAZZYB010000095.1:0-10514 GCA_964658125.1 uncultured Acetobacteraceae bacterium
CGCAGGATTGTTGCTTTTGACCTACGTGTCTCGCAATTCTTCAAGAGCCTCAATCTATCTTGCCGTTGCGGCGGTTCTCACATTCAGCGGAGGCATGTTAACCGAGTACGGACTCCTCGCAACCGTGTGCTCCTGCATCCTGATTCTGGCGCATGCTTACGCAGCCGACAAACCAACCCGCAATCGCGTCTTCCAGAGCCTCACCGTTCTTTCCATCCCGGCCATCGCCGCACACCTTCTGTATGTTCATACCGCGGATCCGCATCCCAATTTCGTCGGCGTAAGCTACACCCCAACCGCCCAGTTCATCCTCCATCATCTGCCGCACTACATCTCCATGTTCTTTCGTTCCTTCTGGTTCGCCACAGTCGGAGCCACAGCCCAGACCTTCGGGACCCTTGCAGAGCAAAGTGAGACTCCCCTTTCCCTGCGCATCATCCTGTACTCAACCTTAGTGGCACTGCTACTCGCACTAGCCTGCCGCGACACTTCCAACGAATCGAAGTGTGATACCACTTCGGACACCTACAGCCCCGTCCGTATAGCCGCGCTCTTACTCGCTTTGGCCGTCTCCCTGGCTCCGGCTGTGTTACTCCGTCCCCTCTTTGTTGGCCGGGACGGGCATGTGGAAGACATGAGCACGCGCTACTTCTCAGTGGCCGCCCCTCTGGCCATAGCGGTCACGTTGCGTTTCCTATTTTTCCTGGTTCGGCGACGCTACTGGCTCATCCTGCCGGTCGTGTGCGGCGTGCTGTGCAGCTACGCAGTGATGGAACAAATTCATAAGAATGCAATAAATGATCACATCATGTTCGCAATGGGCCCCGCTCTCCGTCCATACGTCGAAAAAAGTACGGATCAGACGGTAGTGATTGTCCCCGATTACTACGCTCGCGACTATGAAATGATGGAGAAAGTGGCTTCTGAATGGCCTGCCGATCTGAGCCGCAGACTGTACGTTTTCTGGGAGGACCGGTTTCCGATTGTCCTCGGCCACGATCTGCCCGACCGCGCCAGCAACTGCGCCGACATTCAATTCATCGATCGCAACCTCGCCACGGTGGTTCGTCGCGGACGTATCGGAAATCTTCTCTGGGTCGAGCCCCTCCCCAAAGGCGGCTTTCGAATCGAACCCTACTGCCTCGGTCACCCCACAACCCAACCTTGATTCCACAAACAACAAGGGGCAGCCAACACTGGCTGCCCCTGCTCTCATCGGGCGTCAAGCTACTCGACACCCGCCAGCACTTCCTCCCGTACTTCCTCATCGACCTCGATGTCAACCTCGGTCTTTGGCAGCGCGACAGCCAGCACATCCTCGATCCGGGATGCGTAGTGAATCGTCATCCCATCGATCTGGTCCGGTGTCAGGTCTTCCTCGACGTTTGTCTTCACATCGATGGGAAGAATCACATCGCGCACACCGGCCCGCTTCGCCGCCAGGAACTTCTCCTTGATCCCGCCGACCGGCAGCACATTCCCACTTAGCGTGATCTCGCCCGTCATCGCCAGCAGCGGACGAATCGGTTTACCAGTGAGCAGGCTAACGATCGCAGTAGCCATCGTGACACCTGCACTCGGCCCGTCCTTAGGGATCGCTCCTGCCGGTACATGCACATGCAGATCGATGTCCTTCAGCACATCCTCGTCGAGACCCAGTGAAGTAGCATTCGACCGGACCCAGGTTAGCGCAGCCTGCACGCTCTCCTTCATGACATCGCCAAGTTGGCCCGTCATATTGACGCCGCCCTTGCCCTTCATCTTGTTGGCTTCGATGAAAAGGATGTCGCCGCCAGCAGGTGTCCAGGCGAGGCCGACAGCCACGCCGGGTCGCTTCGTGCGCTCTGCGATTTCGGTGTCGACGCGAACCTTGATCCCGCCCAGCATCTCGTGGATCACTTCGGGCGTGATTACGAGCTGCTCTGTGCGCCCTTCGGCGACCTTGCGGGCGAGCTTCCGGCATACTGTCCCGATCAGCTGTTCCAGCTTACGGACGCCGGCCTCCCGGGTATAGTGCCGAGCGATAAAGCCCAGCGACTCCCGCGGAAAGACAATCCGCGGCTCACTCTTCAGCTTCGTAGCCTGCGACTCCGGCACACCGTCGGCCTCGATCTTCTTCTCCTCCGGCTCATCGACCGCCAGCCCGTTCTCCTTGATCTGCCGCGGCACAAGGTACGTCTCCGCGATATTGATCTTCTCCTCTTCCGTGTAGCCGGTCAGTTCGATGATCTCCATGCGGTCCAGCAGCGGTGCCGGAATCGTATCGAGCTGGTTGGCCGTGCAGATAAACAGCACCTTTGACAAGTCAAACGGCTGATCCAGATAGTTATCGCGAAACGTGTTGTTCTGCTCCGGATCGAGCGTCTCCAGCAGAGCACTGGCTGGATCGCCGCGGAAGTCGTGCCCCAGCTTGTCGATCTCGTCCAGCATGAACACGGGATCATTGACCTCAACGCGCTTCAGGTGCTGAATAATCTGCCCCGGCAGAGCGCCAATGTACGTCCGCCGATGTCCGCGAATCTCTGCCTCGTCATGCATACCGCCCAGCGAAATCCTCGAAAACTTCCGCCCCAGCGACCGCGCAATCGACCGCCCGAGGGAGGTCTTGCCGACGCCTGGAGGTCCGACAAAGCAAAGGATCGGCCCCTTCATATCGGGCTTCAAGCGCCGCACACTCAGGTAATCCAGAATGCGGTCCTTCACCTTCTTCAATCCGTAGTGGTCTTCATCAAGAACCTCCTGTGCCTTCTTGATATCGACAGCGCCAGCCGATCCCTTCGACCACGGCAGCACCGCCAGCCACTCCACATAATTCCGCGTCAGCGAGTAGTCCGCCGCGGCCGGATTCATCCGGCTCAACCGCCCAAGCTCCTTTAGAGCGTCCTTTTTGACCTCGTCGGTCATCCCGGCGTTCTCGATCTTCTCCTTCAGGTCCGCAATATCCTTCTGCGTATCGTCCTGGTCGCCAAGCTCTTTCTGGATCGCTTTCATCTGCTCGCGGAGGTAGTAATCCCGCTGCGACTGCTGCACAGAGTCCTGCACCTCGCTCTGAATCTTGTTGCGAAGCTGCTGCACCTCAAGCTCTTTTGCCAGGCTGCTGTTCAACTTCTCCAGGCGCGTTTTTACGTCCTCGATCTCCAGCAATTCCTGTTTGTCCGTCGTCGAGAGGAACGGCAGACTCGAAGCAATAAAGTCCGCCAGTCGGCTCGAGTCTTCGATGTTGATCGCGATCGTCTGCAGATCGTCCGAAAGGGTCGAAGAAGACGTCACAATCGTCTGAAACTGGCCCAGAACATTCCGCTGCAGCGCCTCTGCCTCGGGCGACTGCTCGGTTCCCTGCTCCTCGATCAGCTCGCACTCCGCCGTCATGAACGGCTCGACCTGCGTAAAGTTCGTAATTCGGACCCGCTCCGTGCCTTCCGTGAACACAAAAAGGCTCTGGTTGGGCATTTTTACTACCTTGTGAACCGTCGCCCGTGTGCCGATCTCGTAGAGATCGCCACCCTCAGGCTGGTCCTGACGCGCGTCCTTCTGCGCCACCACCAGGATCGTCTTCTCTTCGCCAAGTGATTGAATCAACTGGATCGAGCTCGCTCTTCCAACCGTAAGCGGCAGCACCGCATGTGGGAAAAGCACGGTCTCGCGCACTGGCAGCACGGGATACGACCGCCCCTGACCCTCTTCCGCTCCAGCCTTACCTTCTGTTGGTTTGATCACACTTACAAATTCGTTTGCCATGAGTGCCCTTCTATCAACTTTCCTGAATAGGATGCGCTAAAACACCCAAAGGTCGCAAATCCGCTCGCGCCCTTACCTATCGTCCCTTTGATGTCATCGCATCTGCCCGCGCCGAATCTTTCGATCTCAGACGATCCACACCTTCTGTTCCCGAAGGAGTCCCTTCCGTGCCCGGCTTGGAACTCTTCCGCTCCGCAGCGACGTACGGCCCTCCCGGTCTAATGTATGCCAATGCAGCGGACCTGTTCCGCACCACCGCCGGCAGTCACGAGTTGCAGGCAAACCAAATCTGCACGGTCCACCCATTTCGCAGGTTGCAGCATCCCGCACGGACTTTCACTCATCTACTTCTAGCTTGCGACCTGCTTACAGAGGGTGCTGAAGCGACGGCGATCCATGGTCGACGGTCTGAACTGTCCGCCGTAACGGTTCCATACGCAGTCTTGCCAACTCGTAAAGGATTCATATGCTGTTCAATTCCTACGCGTTTCTGTTCTGCTTCCTTCCGGCCACGTTGCTGATTTATCAAATCGTGAGCCGATTCCATCGGAAAGCGGTCGTGATTTGGCTGGGCGTGGCGTCGTTGCTTTTCTATGGCTATTGGAAGCCCGCATTTCTGCTGGTGCTGGGATCGTCGATTCTGCTGAATTTTCTCTTTTCGAACCTCATAAGCCGGAAGATTCGCAACAACATTAGTTCGCACGTTTTGCTATGGGCGGCGATTGCCGCCAACCTGGGAACGCTGTGTTATTTCAAATATCTATTTCCGGCTCTAAGCTTCTTGAACGAACACGCTCACACAGGCAAACACTTCTCAGATGTAGCGCTGCCGTTGGGGATCTCATTTTTCACCTTCACGCAGGTTGCCTACCTTGTGGACCTGCAACAAGGATCGGCCACGCAACAAGATTTCTTCAGCTATCTCTTGTTTGTAACATTCTTTCCTCATTTGATTGCAGGTCCGATTCTGCACCATAAAGACATCATGCCGCAGTTTCAGCAGGATCGGAACTACGGGTTGCATTTCAATGATCTGGCCATGGGGTTGAGTTGGTTTGTTATGGGCCTCGCGAAGAAGGTGCTCATCGCGGATAGCTTTTCGCCGATCGTGGCAAGGATATTTTCGGGGCATGGTTTAGTGAGTTCGGGGACGGCCTGGGTCGCAGCCTTGGCCTATGCGCTGCAACTGTACTTCGACTTTTCTGGATACTGCGACATGGCTCTGGGATTGGCGCGTATGTTCTCGATCGATTTTCCGCTCAACTTCGCTTCACCCTATAAGTCTGCGAGCATCATCGAGTTCTGGCAGCGATGGCATATGACTCTTTCGCAGTACATAGGGAGCTATCTTTATAGCCCCATCCAATTCTGGATCAGCAGGCGGAGGCAGGACCGGGGAAAAAAGGTCTCGCGTAAGGCGCAGGCGACTATGGAAGGCTTTACTCAGATGATCGCCTTCCCGACGATCCTTACGATGTTCATCGCGGGTATATGGCACGGGGCAGGGTTTCAGTTTCTGGTCTTCGGTTTTCTACACGGAGTTTATCTGACCATAAATCATGGGTGGAGAAGTTTTCGGCATCAGCGTGGGATCAAGGGACCCGAGGGAGTATGGCGCTGGCCGGTGCGAGGAATCTCCGTGTTGCTCACGTTCTCCTGCGTGCTTTCGACGCTTGTATTCTTTCGGGCGGCGGATGTTCACGAAGCGATGCTACTGTTGAAGAGAATGGTTTTCATACATTTCGGTGAGAGCGGGAGCCCGGTTGCTGTTGGCCATAGCTCCGGAGATGTGGTCAGGATTGCGGTCGGATTGGTTATCGTGTGGGTCTTCCCGAATACGCAGCAGATTCTCGCGCGCTATAAACCGTCGCTCGCATTGGCACCGCCTGATCAGGAACCCGGATGGCTGCCCATTTTCTGGGAACCAAACCTCACGTGGGCGCTGGTACTCGGTTCCGTAGCCTTTGTGTCTGCGGTGAGACTGCAGAATCCGAGCAGCTTCCTGTATTTTCAATTTTAGATATGACTCCGATTCAACCACTGGAACGCATTGGCAAGCATGGAAGCAACTCGCGCACCGCATGTCACTTCTCGCCGAGCAGAACTGGTGGCTCGGCGGTACTTGCTCCTTCTTCTATTGGTCCCATTGGTTGCCTATATCTTCCCATTTGTGGCGGAGCGAGTTCCACCCCTGAATAGCCTGAGTGTGTCATTTTGGGGTCACATTCTCGATTACGGATATGGAAGAGATAATGAGAAAGCCGATATTGTCGTGTTCGGAGATTCCACGGCGATCTACGATATCGACACTGTCAGACTTTCGCGCGATTTAGGAAGGAAAGTCATTACACTTCCTGGTACCTTCGGGAGCCTTCCAGTCACGGGCGACAGCACATTGCGGCGATACTTGGCGGGTAATCCCGCGCCTCAACTAATTGTCTTTTATTTCGCACCGTGGAACCTAGATGTAGGTTCGACGGCGAATGGTTGGTCCTATGAAGGAGATGAACAGGTGCTGCGACATGATGGGCTGGGTGAGGTGTGGCGGCTTGCCGTCAAGCATCCACAGGACATGCTCGCTTTTCCTCTGCGCTTCTACGTTACGCCGAGTAGGATGACGTTTGCCGGGCAAGGCAAAGTCCCAAAGGTCCAGGTGCAGCAAGGCCATGTGGTCTATCCTCATCCGGAGTCATTGAAGGAAAACTGCTCGCTTCCATCGACGGCAATGAGTGAGCGGAAAGGAGAATTTGTGCTGAAGCTCAAGAGCGCTTTCACCTCGCAACGAACAAAGACACTTGTTTATCTGGCGCCTATTCCAAACTGCAAGTTTGCATCGACTGTGCAGGAGATACGCTACCCGGGCGTGGACGCTGCTCCGCCAGTTATATTGCCTTATCAGAAGTTCGCGGAAGATCCATTCTATGCACATGTACTTGCACCGTTTGAATCGGAATCCACCGATTTGTTGGGAGCAGCCATAAGGAAGTCGCTTGGGAATTGAATCTCAGTCGTGTTTGTCCTTTTAGACTCTCGCCCTATCGATGGGACACGGTACAATCAAGAGGTCCATGCAGTATGCGCACCTTAGCAGATTTCAATTCATTGGGGCATCGACGAACCGGTAGGGTCTGGAGATGCCGGAACACTGAAGTGGACACCGGCGAGAAGCCGAAATAACCTCTTTTAACAATGCGGAGGTGGCGAAATTGGCAGACGCACCAGACTTAGGATCTGGCGCCGCAAGGCATAGGGGTTCAAGTCCCCTCCTCCGCACCAAAAATCCAGAGCCGCAAGGGATCACCATGTCAGAAACCATCACCCAGCCCGACAACACCACCATCACGCTCAACAAGACCGCCGACTACCGGGATTCCTACGCCAACAGTGTGCAGGTTCGCCTCTCGGTCTGGGACTTCCACATGGTCTTTGGCACGCTGGAGCAGCAGACCCAGCACGCCGTGTCCATCCAAAACTTTCAAGGCATTTATCTGAGCCCCCAGCAAGCCAAGGCGCTGCTCAACGTCCTCAGCCACAACCTGGCGCAGTACGAACAGACCTTCGGGCCTATCTCGCTCGACAATTCGCACGCAGGCTTCGTCGTCCCCCCCGGTCCCATCCACTAAAGTGTGGCCCGCTAGAAGACCGCTGTCGCTCTACGCCCTCTTTCCGCTCCTGTTTGCGGCTGTCCTGCTGGCGCACTACACTCTGCTTCGCCTGCCCTACTACTGGGACGAAGGCGGTTATTACATTCCCGCCGCGCTCGATTTCTTTCGCAACGGCACCCTGATCCCGCAGTCCACGATCACCAATGCCCACCCGCCGCTGCCGTCCCTTCTGCTGGCGGCAGAGTGGCATCTGACCGGGTTTCACATCCTCGCCACCCGGACGTTCGTCTGCGTGGTGGCCGCAGCAGCGCTGGCAGCCGTATACCGACTGGCCCGCACCTTTGTCGGCCAAGGGGCGGCCGCAGCCGTGGCGCTGCTCACCGCGTGCTATCCCATCTGGTACGTCCAATCCACCTTGGCTCACGCTGATATCTTCGCCGCAGCCTTTACGCTTTGGGCCCTGGCACTTTACCTCGAACCGGCAGCTTCTCCGCAGCCAAACGCCGCGCGCGCTGCCATGATCGCCCTACTCTTCGCACTCTCGGCGCTCTCCAAAGAAACCGCGATCGTCACTCCTTTTGCCCTGGCGCTGTACCACCTCTACCTCCTGATCCGCCACTCAGATCAGCGCGGTAAGAATTTGCGCTGGCTAGCCACCCTGGCGACGACGGTGCTACCCCTGGTCGCCTGGTACGCCTACCACCGCCACCGCACCGGCTTCATCTTCGGGAACCCGGAGTTCCTCCGCTACAACGCCACCGCAAATCTGGATGCGCACCGCGCGATCCTCTCGCTCTACCATCGGGCTCTCCACCTCCTGACGCACATGAACATGTGGGCCGCGACGCTGCTCACGGCCGCCTGCTTTCTCATCCCCCGGCGACTGCAACGCTCCATCCCGACGACCGTCCTCACGCCAATCGCGGTCATCCTGGTAGCCAACTGGATAGCCTTCTCCGTTCTCGGCGGAGCCCTCCTCACTCGGTACCTTCTCCCCATGTATCCGTTGATCCTCCTGCTGTTCGTGAGCATCTGGCGCGAGCGGACCGGCTTCTGGCCTTACCTCACGGCCCTTACTGCTGCCGCGTTCCTCGCCTCTCTGCACTTCAATCCGCCCTACGCCTTCGCCCCCGAGGACAACCTCACCTACCGCGACATGATCGTTCTCCACGAGCAGGCCGTCGGCATCATCGAGCACAAGTTTCCGGAGGCCACGGTCCTTACCGCCTGGCCGGCTAACGCCGAACTCTCCCGCCCCGATCTCGGCTACACCCACACGGCGATCAAGGTCGTCACGCTCCAGAACTTCGCCTTCGAGGAACTCCTCAAAGCCTCGCAATCGCCTGGCGACTACGACACCGCACTCCTCTTCTCCACCAAGTACGAGCCTCCGGCCGGGCGCACCAATCTCTCCCGGCACTCCCAAAATACTGACGCCCGCTACTTCGACTTCCACCACGACCTCCTCCCTGCCGAAGCCGCTCGCGTCCTCCACGGCGACATTCTCTGGCAGTCGTACCGCAACGGCGAGTGGGCCGCAATCCTCCGCTTTCCCCGTAGCTACGAAGCCCACCTCGCACAGAATTCACAGCTCAAAGCTCAAAGCTCACAACTGACTGACGCAACCCGCGGACTTCCGTAAAGCGCTACACTCAAATCAGCATGCGCCGCCTCCTAGCCATCCTCCTGCTCGCAGCCTTCGGCCTCCCGGTCGTAGCTCCTCTGCTAGCGTCAGGCCAGGACCTCGAGCAATCTCTCCCCGCGTGCTGCCGCCGTCACGGCGCCCACCACTGCATGATGGGCACATCGACAAACTCACCAGCGGTGACCGCCGCTTGCCCGACCTTTCCGCGCCAGATCGCAGTAGCGCCGCACCTGAACCTTACCGCTCTGACGGCAGCACCAGAGCTCCTCAAGCTCCCACCAGCCACACCCTCGGCCGCCGGGCGAGCCGAAACCCAGCGGCGCCTGTCCCGCGACCGCACCCGCCAGACGCGCGGCCCCCCAGCAGACAGTCTCCTCTAAAACGACCGCTCGACGCCCGTTCGCTCTCAGCCGCACGCATCGTCCTGCCGTGTCTGTATCCCCGAAAATCCAGCCGTCAGCGATCTGACGAGGAGCCCCATGCGCAAGCTTGCTCTGTTCTTTTTGTTCTGCCCTTTTCTGCCCACCCTCGCGGCCCACGCCGCCATTTTCGCCCAGGTGCATGGAGTCGTTCACGACCCTCAGCATCGCCCCATCGCCAACGCGCACGTCCAAATAAAAGCCGCTCACTCGGCCTTGCAACTGACCGCACTCACCGGCGCGGACGGCTCTTTCTCCATCCCATCTGTACCCCTGGGCGAGTACGTCGTGACTGTCTCAAACTCCGGCTTCGCGTCCGCCCGCCAGACCTTCACGCTCGGGTCCGACACGTCACCGGTGTTGCACTTTGAACTACAGCTCGGCACCGTGCAGCAAACAGTCTCCGTCGAGGACACAACCACCACGGCCAACGTAGATACCGTCACCCCCACAACGCTCCTCAGCCGCGACGACATCGCGCGAACCCCCGGCGCCAGCCGCACCAACAGCATGGCCATGATCACCGACTACGTGCCCGGAGCCTACATGACTCACGACATGCTGCACATGCGCGGCGGCCATCAGGTCAGCTGGCTGATTGATGGCGTTCAGATCCCCAACACCAATATTGCGGGCAACCTCGGCGCGCAGGTTGATCCCAAGGACATCGACTACATCGAAGTGCAGCGCGGCAGCTACACCTCCGACGTAGGCGATCGTACGTATGGTGTCTTCAACGTGGTCCCCCGCACCGGCTTCGAGCGCACCCGCGAAGCCGAACTCATCCTCAGCGCCGGCAGCTTTCTCCACACCGACGACCAGCTCAACTTCGGCGATCACACCGCAAAGTTCGCCTACTACGCCAGCCTCACAGGCAATCGCAGCGACTACGGTCTCGCACCGCCTGTCGCCCAAGTGCTGCATGACGCCGCAAATGGCTACGGCGGCTTCGCTTCCTTCATCTACAACCCAAACCCCAAAGACCAGCTCCGTCTCGTCACTCAACTCCGCGCCGACCACTTCCAAATCCCCTACGACCCCGACCCTGACAGCTTCGAAAATCAGCAATACGACTCCAGCCACCTCCGCGACACCCAGCACGAGACT
>CAZZYB010000096.1:0-10506 GCA_964658125.1 uncultured Acetobacteraceae bacterium
TATCCGTGCTTCATCACCAAACATCCGCCCATCTTCCGGTGGACTGAGCGCAAGCTGGCGGAGATGGGGCGTCTCCACCATCGAAATCTGCGGCTCGCCGGTTTGATACAGGCGATCTCCATCGAGGAGAAACAGCGCTACCGACCCGGCCTGCGATACCCTCTGCACCAGCCCCGGTAGAGTGTTCACGAGGGCGAGCACGTTCTCTGTTTGCAGCAATTCCCTGCTGAGGGTGAACAGCAACTCCACCTCGCGCTGCCGCCGGCGGGCCTCGTCCGCTTCATCGCGTGCGCGCTGCGACAAGCGGCTGCCCACAACCGCAGTTCCGAGGAACGCCAATAAGGCCAGCCAGTTCTGCGGGTCGTTGATGGTGAACGTCCCGAGCGGCGGCAGAAAGTAAAAGTTGTAACAAGCGGTCGCCGCAATCGACAGAACTACCGCGTAGCGCAGGCTCCACTTTGCTGCCAGCAGCAAGATGAAGAGCAGCATCGTGAGCGCGACCGTCGTAGGATTGACATGAAGCCAGCGGCGATAGACGAGTACAATTCCGGCCAGAGCACTGAACGCCAGCACCCATCGCGTGATCGTCACAAAGCGGCGCGAGTTCATAAGGAGATTGTACGACGTGACTGAGAACCGGAAGACACCTGAAGACTGGCTGCAAAACGGCGACGGCGAGAAACAGCGTGGCCGCTTCAAGGTATTTCTCGGCTATGCCCCGGGCGTGGGCAAGACCTTCAGCATGTTGAGCGAGGGTCTGCGGCGCCACAGCCGGGGCGAAGACGTCGTCATCGGTATCGTCGAAACTCACGGCCGCAGCGGTACGGCCGAACTGGCGGACAAACTTGAGCAGGTGCCCCGCCGCGATGTCGAATACAAGGGCACCCTGTTCTCTGAGATGGATCTTGACGCCATTCTTGCGCGCGCTCCGCAGGTTGCGTTGATCGATGAACTTGCGCACACGAATGTAGAAGGAAGCCGCTTCCCGAAGCGTTACGAGGATGTGCTGCTGCTGCTTGAAAGCAAGATCGACGTCCTCACCACCATCAACATTCAGCACGTCGAGAGTCTTGCACCGCGGATACAGTCGCTCACAGGAGTGACCGTGCGCGAGCAGGTGCCGGACTGGGTGCTTGATCGCGCTGATGAGATCGTCATGAGCGACCTTACGCCCGAGGCGCTCGTCACGCGCCTGCGCCGCGGAGACGTCTATCCCGCGGAGCGCATTGAGCGCTCGCTGGCTAACTTCTTCCGTCGCGGCAATCTGATCGCGCTTCGTGAGATGGCGCTGCAGCGGGTCACCCGCGCCGTAGACAAAACGCTGGACGACTATGTGAAACGCAAACACCTGGGCGCGCACTGGGCTGTCGCTGAAAAGGTGGCCGTGTGTATCAGTTCGAATGCCCACGCCCGGGACCTGATCGCCCGCGGAGCGCGCCTGTCCGAAGCGCTGGGCGCAGAGCTCTATGTCCTCCACGTCGTTCGTGATCGCGAGGAGAGCGAAGAACGGAAGCGGACACTTGAAGCAAGTCTGCAGCTTGCCACCAATCTGGGTGCCGCAGTCGTGAAGCTTCAAGGCAGCGATACCGCCCGCACAACCGCAACCTACATCCGCGAGAATCGCATCACGCAAGCGATCGTCGGGCGGTCTGCAACGCACGGGTTGCGCAGTTACCTTTACTACCTGGCGCTACAAAAGTTTATGGCCGAAGCGCCACACGTCGATCTCCACATCGTTACGCAGGAGGAACATTGAAACGCATTCTCGTGGTCGATGACGAACGCCAGATTTCACGCATGTTGCGCACATCCCTGCAGAGCAGCGGATACGGGGTACTGGTTGCCAGCAACGGCCTCGAGGGTTTCGAGCAGTTTGAAACCAACCGGCCCGACCTTATCATCACGGATCTGGCGATGCCGGAGATGAACGGCCTTGAACTCACACAGGCGATTCGCCGCGTCTCGAATACTCCAATCATCGTGCTCAGTGTTCGCGATACAGACGCGATGAAAGTCACCGCGCTCGACGAAGGCGCGGACGACTATCTGACCAAGCCGTTCAGCATGCCGGAACTCCTCGCTCGTATACGGACCCAGCTTCGCCGCATCCAAGAGCCAGTGGGCACGCCTCAGCGGCTCGAGATTGGCGACTTCGTTCTCGACGTTCTTGCGCATACGGTCACCGTCCGTGGCGAGGCCGTCCACCTTACGCCGAAGGAGTTTGACCTGTTGGAGCTGCTGCTCCGCAACGCCGATCGGGTCATGACTCACAAGGTGCTGCTGCGTTCTATCTGGGGGCCCACGGGCGAAGATCAGCCGGAGTATCTGCGTGTTCTGATTGGGCAACTGCGTAAGAAGATTGAGGCGGGCGACGGTCCGCACTACGTTCAAAGCGAGCCCTGGGTGGGCTATCGATTGAAGCCCCAAGGCACGGAGTCTGTTTAGGTATAGTCTGCCTTTACACATTCTTTACGGAGTCTCTACGGACTTCCTACGGCTTCGGGCAGTGAAATAGAGCTCGAGGCAATGAACATGAGAGTCACAATCCTGCTTCTCCCCACACTGCTGGCAGCCTGCTTCGTGCTGGCGCTATCGACGGAGATTTCCGCACCCGATACGTCGGCTACTATTCCCAACCGGGCTGCGGAGATTCGTGAGCTTCACGACCTGATCCATAAAGCGTCAGGGCGCCTGGCGATCCTCGAACCGCTATCGCACAACTTTGTTCCTCGCGGTGCATCCGCTTCAGATTATCCGGCGCGTCCGATGGGGACATCGTGCGTGCCATCGGCTGTGACTGTCTGCCTTGTTGGCGGGCAGGTTACAAACCATCGCACTTCGTAAGAAAGGCAACCATGTTCGATCTTATATCCGTCGTTTCCATTGCAATCCTTACTATTCTCAGTCTCGCTTACACGCGGGCCTGCGACCGTCTGAAGGGAGGCCGCGCATGATTCTGAATGTCATCCTTCTTACGCTGTCGGCTCTGCTGATGGTCTACCTCGTGTACGCTTTGCTTCGCCCGGAGAAGTTCTAGCCATGACCACAAACGGTTGGCTCCAAATCGCAGTATTTATCGCCGCTATCCTCGTGCTTGCCAAGCCGATGGGCAGCTACATGACGCTTGTCTTCGAGCGCCGCAAGACCTTTCTCGATCCAGTCCTGGTTCCCTGCGAACGATTGCTGTATCGCCTCACCGGCGTGAAGGCCGATGAAGAGATGCGGTGGACCGAGTATGCCGTTTCGATGCTGGTGTTCAGCGCGGCTACGCTGGTCTTCACCTACGTTGTCGAGCGCGTGCAGCACTGGCTTCCGTTTAACCCGCAACATCTCGCCAATGTGGAGCCGGTGCTGGCGCTTAATACTGCCATCTCCTTTACGACTAACACGAACTGGCAGTCGTACACGCCTGAGACGACGATGAGTTATCTCACGCAGATGTTCGGGCTGGCGACGCATAACTTCTGGTCGGCGGCTGTTGGTCTAGCATTGGCGATCGCTTTCATCCGCGGCATCTCGCGGAAGGAATCGAAGACGCTGGGCAACTTCTGGGTCGACCTTACGCGCGGCACCCTGTGGGTGCTGCTGCCGATCTCCATCGTGTTTGCGCTGGGGCTGGTGTCGCAGGGTGTGGTACAGAATCTCAAGGCTTATGACACTGCCACCCTCGTCGAGCCGCAGACGGTAACCGGCACGGACGGCAAGCCCGCTACGGTGACGACGCAGACGATCGCGCAGGGACCGGTCGCTTCGCAGGAAGCGATCAAGATGCTGGGCACCAATGGCGGCGGCTTTTTCAACGCCAACAGCGCGCATCCGTTTGAGAACCCCACACCGCTTACGAATTTTCTGCAGATGCTCTCTATCTTCCTGATCCCTGCGGGGCTCACGATTACGCTGGGTCAGATGGTTGGATCGCCGAAGCACGGATGGGCTGTGCTGGGCGCGATGGTCGTCCTCTGGTTCGCTGGAACGCTGACCTGTTACTGGGCTGAGGCGCATGGCAATCCCATGCTGCACAACGTCAGCGCCGCTACTTCGGCCACGCAGCCGGGCGGCAACATGGAAGGCAAGGAAGTGCGGTTCGGCATTGCCAACTCAGCGCTATTTGCCACCGTTACAACGGACGCAAGCTGCGGAGCTGTAAATGCGATGCACGACAGCTTCACGCCGCTGGGAGGGCTGGTGCCGATGACCAACATCCTGCTGGGCGAAGTGGTGTTCGGCGGCGTTGGCGCGGGGCTCTACGGGATGCTGGTGTTCGTTGTTATGGCGGTCTTCATCGCCGGCCTGATGGTTGGGCGAACGCCGGAGTATCTGGGCAAGAAGATTGAGTCTTTCGACGTGCAGATGTCGATGCTTTATCTGCTCATCTTTCCGCTGCTCATTCTGGGGTTCTCGGCTGTGGCGCTGCTGATGCCTAACCTGGGGCTGTCGAGCCTGACGAACCACGGGCCGCATGGGTTGAGCGAGATTCTCTACGCTTATACGTCTGCGACTGGCAACAACGGCTCGGCGTTCGCAGGTCTGAATGCGAATACGCATTGGTACAACTATTCGCTGTCGGTCGCCATGTTCTTCGGGCGCTTCATGATGGCTATACCGATGCTCGCGATCGCTGGAAATCTAGCCGGAAAGAAGATTGTACCTGCGTCGGCCGGCACGTTCCCGGTCACGACACCGATGTTCACGCTGTTGCTGACGTCGGTGATTCTGATCGTTGGAGCCCTCACCTTCTTTCCAGCTTTGTCGCTCGGCCCGCTGCTCGAGCACCTCTTGCTTCGCGCCGGACAAACCTTCTAAGCAGACCCTCACGGGCAGAAAGAATCACCATGCCGCAAGCCAATCGCAAATCGCTTTTCGACAGCAAGATCGTTCGCCGTGCTTCCGTTGACGCACTGCGTAAACTCAATCCGCGTCTGATGATGCGCAACCCCGTGATGTTTGTTGTGGAGCTAGGCAGTGTCCTGACGTCGGTGTTGCTGCTGGTCAATCTCGTGACGCATCGCGGACACTTTGGCTTCAACCTGCAGATCACGCTGTGGCTGTGGTTCACGGTGTTGTTCGCAAATTTCGCAGAAGCGATGGCCGAAGGGCGCGGCAAGGCCCAGGCTGACGCCCTTCGCCAGGCACGCTCTGAAACCACGGCGCACCAGCTCAATAGCGACGGAACAACACGCGAGGTGCCGAGTTCGCAGCTGCGTGTTGGGGATGTGGTTCGCGTCGTTGCCGGACATATGATTCCGGGTGATGGTGAGGTCATTGAAGGCGTTGCGTCCGTGGACGAGTCCGCCATCACCGGCGAGTCCGCGCCCGTCATTCGCGAAGCCGGCGGCGATCGGTCTGCTGTTACTGGCGGCACGCGTGTGCTGTCGGACGTTATCACGGTTCGCATCACTTCGAACCCGGGTGAGACGTTCCTCGACCGCATGATTGCGCTTGTTGAAGGCGCTGAGCGGCAGAAGACACCTAATGAGATCGCGCTGAACATCCTACTCGCTGGGCTGACCATTATTTTCCTGCTGGCGGTCGTGACGCTGCAGCCGTTCGCCATCTACTCGGGAGCGCCTCAGACGATCTTTGTGCTGGTATCGCTTCTGGTTTGCCTGATCCCCACGACTATCGGCGGGCTGCTGTCGGCGATTGGGATTGCGGGTATGGATCGGTTGGTACAGCACAACGTGCTCGCTACTTCGGGGCGTGCGGTTGAAGCTGCGGGTGACGTCAATACGCTGCTGCTCGACAAGACTGGGACGATCACGATTGGCAACCGGCAGGCTGCGGAGTTCTTTGCGGCACCCGGCGTCTCTGCGCAGCAATTAGCTGATGCTTCGCAGCTTTCGTCGCTGTCTGACGAGACGCCTGAAGGCCGCTCGATTGTCATCCTGGCGAAGGAGAAGTACGGGATTCGCGGACGCGAACTGGGAGCGCTGCACGCGGAGTTTATCCCCTTCTCGGCGCTGACGCGTATGAGTGGCATCGAGGTTGATGGGCGGTCCATTCGCAAGGGTGCGGTTGATGCAATCTCTCAGTACCTGGTTGAGCACGGATCTTCTTTGCCGACCGAAGTGCGCACCGTGGTTGAGGATATCTCGCGCAAGGGTGGCACGCCGCTGATCGTTACTGAGAACGGGCTGGCGCTGGGCGTGATCTATCTCAAGGACATCGTCAAAGGCGGCATGAAGGAGCGGTTCGATCAGCTTCGGGCCATGGGGATTCGAACGATCATGATCACCGGCGATAACCCCCTTACGGCTGCTGCTATCGCTCGCGAAGCCGGAGTCGACGACTTTCTTGCAGAAGCCAAGCCGAAGGACAAGATGGACCTCATCAAGCGCGAGCAGGCTGAAGGCAAGCTTGTGGCTATGACCGGCGACGGCACGAATGACGCGCCGGCGCTGGCGCAGGCTGATGTTGGCGTTGCGATGAACTCTGGCACACAGGCTGCGAAGGAAGCCGGCAACATGGTCGACCTTGATTCCAATCCGACGAAGCTGATTGAGATCGTTGCGATTGGCAAGCAGTTGCTGATGACCCGGGGAGCGTTAACTACGTTCTCGATTTCGAACGACGTTGCGAAGTACTTTGCGATCATCCCTGCGATGTTTGCTGGTGTCTTTCCGGTGCTCAACGCGCTCAACATCATGCACTTGCACAACGCTGAATCGGCTGTGCTGTCGGCGGTGATTTTCAATGCGCTGATTATCATTGCGCTGGTTCCGCTGGCGTTGCGCGGCGTCAACTACAAGCCCATGTCCGCGGCCCGCATGCTGCAGCGCAACATTCTTGTCTACGGCGTTGGCGGCATCATCATTCCATTTATCGGGATCAAGGCTATCGATCTCGCTATCGTCGCTCTGCACCTCGCATAACACGCACTGGAGTTTGCCATGAAGAAACACATCATTACCGCTTGTCTTTACACCGTCATTACCGCTGTTGCTCTCGGCATTGTTTACCCGCTGGCCATTACGGGAATTGCTCACCTTACGATGCGTGACAAGGCGGATGGACAACTGATTACACAGAACGGCCAGGTGATTGGGTCGCAGATCATTGGGCAACCGTTTACTGGGCCGGGGTACTTTCATAGCCGTCCTTCTGCCGCGGGAACGGGCTACGATGCGGGGGGGTCGTCGGGGTCGAATCTTGGGCCCACGAATAAGGCGCTGGTTGATCGCGTCGATGCGAGTGTGAAAGCGGAAAGTAATGGGACGCCCGTGCCGATCGACCTGGTAACGACTTCTGCGTCGGGGCTCGATCCTGACATAACGCCGGCCGCGGCTTTGTACCAGGTTGGGCGTGTGGCGAAGGAGCGCCACCTTGACGCTGCGACTGTTGAAGGACTGGTGCGGCAGCATATTACAGGGCGTCAACTGGGGTTGCTGGGAGAAGATCGGGTCAATGTGCTGGCGTTGAATCTTGCGCTCAAGACGTTGAAGGCGGAGTAGCTGACGTTGAGTTTAGGTTTGAGTTTCGAGTTCAACGCGGATCGACTAGTCCCATGGCGATCATGCCGAGGGCGGTGATGCTGGGGAGGAAGAAGTAGTCGCCGCCGCGTAGTTCCACGAAGTTGGGGAGGTGGCTGCACATGAAGGGCGGGTTCTCGGGGGTGGTGTCGCCCTGGATCATGAACCTCCCTTTGCCAGCGTTGTTGCCCATGACGGGGTCTTTTTCGTTGCCGAGGTGGGAGTCGTTGCCATACTGAATCCATTGCTGCTGGACGAACTCGAACTGGCGGGCGAGGCAGGCGTTGAGGGCCATGAAGATGATGCCGCGATCGTCGTTGTCTGAGACGGGCTGGCCTTCCGGGACGTATTCGCCGTAAGGGAGGCCGCGGCGGGTGATGCGGCGGCGGTTGGTGAGGCCGCCGTTGAAGCCGAAGGCGTCGCGGGGATTAACGCGGCGGGTATGCGCGCCTACGGGGCACCGAAGGCCGTCGAGGTCTTTGGCGTAGGTGAAGTTGGTGTTCTGGTTGTTATCGGCAACGATGGTGTGGTCGGGCTTGTCTGGCGAGAGTTCGAGGGGTGTGCCGTCGCGCCATCGGCCGATGAGTTTGGCGGCTAGCTTTTCTTTTCCGCCGGCGTAGTGATTTGACTGCTCATCGAGATAGGTGCGGAAGGTGGCGACGTTCTGGCGGAGTTTGCGGTAGGCCATGAAGGTGCCGTTGCTGGCGAGGAGATGCGGGACGGGGGCCACGGGGAGCTCGCCGGATTCGTCTGCGTATCCGAGTAGCAATTCGCCCGTTGCGAGGGGGACCCAGGTGCCGTCTTTGGTGAGCTTGCCCTGGCCGGGTTGGGCGCTGCGTTCGATGCCGAGATAGTCGGGGTTGCCGAAGCCGTCGGTGTAGCCGAAGTGCTCGCCGGTGCAGGGTTTGCCGTCGATGACTACAGCGGCGGCGTCCTGGCAGCCGATGAGGGTTGCGCCGCCGGTTGCGGCGATGGCGGCTTGGATGTTGGCCTGGCAGGCGTCGAGCGCGGCTACGTCTTTGCCGTTGATGCCTAGCCAGACGTGGACGCGGTCGGTGTGCCAGATTTCGTCCCAGTGCTCGGGGGCGTTTCCGCCGGTGTCGCCGAGGATGTCGGCGCGGGCTTTCATGCCTTGCTGGAACTCGAGGGGAAATGTTAGGAGTGTGGCTGTGGGGAGGTCTAGCGCGACTAATCCGCGATGTGTGAAGGCGATGTTGAGTGTGCTGTCGGGCTTCCCGCCCTCCCAGCGCTGGCCGGTGGTGATTTGCGGGAGCAGTTGGGAGATGAGGGCCTGGCCTGCGGCGGGGGTTGTGAATTGCAGAAAGAGGTAGCGGGCTACAGGGAGGTTGTAGCCGCGGAGGGTGAAGCCTTGAATGTCGGTTGCGTTGAGCTTACTCATTGTGACCACCCGTCTTCATTGCGCGGCAGGGCGCGTTGGCTCCGCGCTGGGGAACGGGAAACGCCCGGAGTTCGGCGGCGAAGTCGAGGAACTTTTGCTGGAGCTGCGCGGGCGGTGTTCCCTGGTGGCAGGAGACGAAGTCGGAGACGGCTTTCTGGGTTTGGATGGCGGTAAGGGCTTGCTCTACGGTCTTGTCATTGACGGCGGCGAAGTAGAAGGTGGTTTCGAGCTGGCAGGCTTTCATGTAGCGGATGAAGGCGGCGATGTCGCGGGTTCCGGGGTAGCCTACGCAGTGGCTCCAGATGGAGTCGATCTGGGTTGGGACGGTGGTTGCGAGAGTGGTGAGGTAGGTGTCGAGGTCGCCGTCGAAGTTGCACTCCCAGACGAGGTATTTGAAGTTGGTGTGCTCTTCGCAGGAGGGTGCGCCTACGTAGATGACGTCGTCCATGACGGCGAGGCGGGTGAGGTGTGTGAGCGGGGCGAGGGCGAACGGGCCGTGCTCGTCGATGGGCAGAGTGGCGAGGTAGAGGCGGATTTGGAGGTCGTGCGAGGGCGTCGCCGTCTCGTCGTTGATGATGGGCGAGAGGATGGTCAGGCCGTATAAGCTTCCATTCTGATTGGGCATAGGTTTCTCTAGCAAACTACGGGCGGTTCGCCGGCGTCTCCGAGGTTGGACTGGATTTTGAGGAGGAACTGGAGGTAGGCGTCGGCGAACTGTTGCGCTGTAAGTTGTGCGGCTTTGCTGGCGAGGTCGTCGAAGGCGGACTGGACGATGTGGGCTGCTTTGAGGTCGTTGGCTGTGGCGCGGGGGTAGGCGGTGTAGTAGTAGTCGGTGTCGAACTGGACGCGGGAGATGTACTCCTTGAAGGGTGTGACCGGGACTGAGCCGGGGAACTTTTCGCTCCAGCGCCAGATGAGGTTGAGGCCGTCGCTGAGGACTGCGGAGAAGGCGTCGATGTACTGGTTCCAGGTGCCGTTGAAGTTGGAGAAGAAGATGAGGTAGTCGTACTTTAATTCTTCTTTTGGCTGCGAGGAATCGGGGCGCGGGAAGGCGTGGCGGGGGACGATGACCCAGCGGGCGAACTCGATGAACGAGAGGTTGATGAGGTCCTGCTGCTTGGACTTGAAATGGCCGAGAATCCAGAAGACGAGGCGGAGGATCGGGGTCTTCCACGGCTTCATGGGAGTGATGACGTTCATGGCGTAAACTTTGCCGTTGATGTTGCTCATGCGTCTCCTATAGGCCTTTTCGGGATGGCTAAGGAAAACACACTGGGGCGATAGCGGCAAGGAAATTCTTGGTTCGGCAGCGGCGGCTGTTACTGGGGCGGATTTGTGGAGCTTTTTACGCTCCTTTCAGTGGTTGGTAACGGGTTTTACGGAGGTGGCGAAAGGCGGCTCTGGCCCTACCCCTGTTTTTGCGTAAAGTCCTGAGGGGGCGGGGGTTGAGCGGGGACTCTGAGGCTCGGAGGCTGGCCAGCATGGAGGCCACTTCGATGTCGTCGGCGGCTTTCTGGGCGGGGCTGCGCGGGAATTCGCGTTCCAGCTTCTCGAGCAGGAGGGCGGCGGCGCCTTTGGTTTCCGTGGTGCCTTCTTCGGCTTGCGGGGCGAGGAGGCCGTAGTCGGCGTCGAGGACGA
>CAZZYB010000097.1:0-10438 GCA_964658125.1 uncultured Acetobacteraceae bacterium
GTAGGCCATCCGATCCAAGGAGGCCAACGTTTGCGCCGCGGCGAAGCTGTAGCCGGTGGAAGCCGGGGCGTGCTGGTACTCGCCGCGAACGTAGAGGCTGAAGCGGCCTCCGTGGGCACGGGCGCTGTAGCCGACTAGGCCGTTGAAGCCCGGCTGGAATGGGCGGCCGTAGTCGTTCACCACGGTTTGTCCGAGATGATAGCTGTCGTTGAGCACGGTACCGCCTATTCCGGAGACGCGAGCGTAGACGCTCTCAGGTACGGTGCTGGTGGCTTTGTCTCCTGACATCTCGGGCGAGAGCTCGGTGTTGAGGCGGGCGAGGATTGACTGGGCTTCCTCGTTAGATCCCTGACGTATTGCAGTGTCCGACAGGGAGATCATGTGGCCCAGAGAGTTGCGCGTCCAGGGGCGCATGCCGAGGTAGGCTGTGGGCAGATATCCAAGCTCATAGAGGCGGATCGCTGCTGGATAGATCCAGCTGTCGAGAGGGATATATGTGGAACCCGCGGTCGACTCGGAGATATCGGCGACGGTTCTGTATGAAGGAGTTGCCGCAGCATTCTGAGCGGTCGCGGTCGGCGAGATAGCGATGATGAACATGCTCGCGAACGCGAGAACGGTCTTGGCTGGCATATCCATCACCCCTGAGGGGAGATGGATGTCACTGTGGGCATCGGCTCATGTCCATATGTTGCCAATAGTTCTGCGATGCTCGTTGTCGGTCTGCGGCGACAAAATCCGCCCAGAGTCGCGAAGATGATTCCCAGATCGCTCCTGAAAGTGCCAGTTTCAGCGTACTCTTTATCGATTTTTGCCTTGATTTGGTTGAGCACGTTCACCGTAAAGTGCTCGAACGTCTCCTGGGGAACGGTTTTCAGAAGTGCCTGTTCCTGGGCGAAGACGATGGTTGCTGCGCCTGTGATTCCAGGCTTGCAGATCATCTTCATGCGCTCGTGCTTGGGTAACTTGGGACGCGGTCCAACAAGGCTCATATCGCCGCGAATGACGTTAATCAATTGTGGAAGCTCGTCTAGCTTGTACCTGCGGAGCCAAGGGCCGACCTTGGTGAAGCGATGATCGCCGCAGCGGGTGACAGAGTGGCCCGGGTTTTCGGATTCCGAAGTAGCGTACATCGTTCGGTACTTGTAAATTGTGAATGGCATCTGACCCTTGCCGACC
Organism: uncultured Acetobacteraceae bacterium; assembly: GCA_964658125.1. GTDB lineage: Bacteria > Acidobacteriota > Terriglobia > Terriglobales > Acidobacteriaceae > Granulicella. Next base: position 1,180 of record CAZZYB010000097.1, read on the forward strand.
CTTTGCTGGCGGAAGAGAGCGGGGCCTGGGGACGTCAGCTTTATCAGCAGCGCAATGAGCACTAGAAGCGGCAGCAGAATCACAGCGCCGACCGAGGCGACGACGAGATCGAAGAGGCGTTTTGCTATGGAATCTGCCCATGGCTGCGGCGTGCTCCCGGTGACCGCTTCACTTTCCTGGGGAACACAGGATGAAAGTGGCGCCGAGTTGATCTGTGTCCCGTGGGAAATTTTTGGGTACAGGTTGAGGTGACCAGGGCTACTGCTCTGCGTTCCCATTGATTACTTACCTTTCCTTACGGTTTCGCGCTGAATCAGAGTCGCTGTTCGGTCGCTTACCTTTGAAAAAACGTGATTTGCTCTACAGTGTGTGTTGCTGCGTTAGACGAAGGGATTCTCTTGTGGTAGCTGAAATTCAGCAACTTGTCCCGCGAAAACAAAAGTCCTGCATGACCTGGTTCCTTCTCTCGCCTTTTTCAATGAAAGTGTTTATTGGAGAAGATACCACGGACGCATCAATGCTGGAGGACACAAATTCTGCTCCCTTCCGTAACGCTTTTGAAGCATCCCATTTGTGAAAATATCGCGTTGCGGACCAGATTTAACGCAGTTGCAGACCATCTTTCTTGTAGAACCTTTTGGGTAACCAAGAGTGATAATGATTCTGCACAGGTCCGTGGCGAATACGCCGAAGCTCTGATTGGAATATACGCAAATCCGGCATCGGCTGGCCAAGACGTCGAGTGCGAGTTAGAAGGTTCAGCGTCACCCACCAGAGTGCCCTCGCTGGAGAGACGCGGACGCGAGAAGGTGTTCAAAAGATTTGCGATCTCCTGGCGGCAGTATCGCGAAGCAACGGTGGATACAGCAACATCGAAGTTGGATACGAGGTGATACTCCACGTGCGACATGAGCGATGTCATTATCTTACTTGAGTACCTGGATTGCTGCAGCACCGATCGCGAACTGGGCGAATACCTGAGACCAGTCAATGACATTGCGTAGAGCCGATGGCCGGATCGGCTTCTCCGGCATGACGATCGTGTCGCCGGGATAGATCGCGGACGTGCTGAAGTGATCGCTCCATAGACCGCCACTCGTTTCTTTACTAAAGACCGAACCATCGGCGCGAATGACGAACGCGTGGCTCTTGTCCGCGAGACGAGTGGGTTTGCCGGCCAGGGTGAGGTAATCGCCGGTGTGGCGTGTTGGGTTGTAAAGGAAGACATTCTGCCCATACACGGCACCCACAACACTGACCATCATCGGACGCGAGGGTACGCGGAATACGTCACCATTTTCGAGTGGGAGTGCCGGCACAGGTTCGACACCGGTGCTATCAGGCTTGAACTCCAGGACAACACGGCCGGTGGCCCGCATTGCACGGAGATGCTGGATCATTTCCTTCTCGCTCTCGGGAGTTCCGCTATTAGCAATCTGTGCGGGATTGGTGGAGGAAATGGAGCGTTCCGCAGACGTGCGCTCGATCTGGATGGAGAGTTGGCTGATGTATTCGTCAAGGCGCTGCTGCTGCATGACCCGGGCGCTTTCCCGGGTGAACGCCGCCCCATAAAGATAAGCCTTCGAGGTGAAGCCGCCCGCACGGCGGACCACATCTGCCAGTGTTTCGTCCGGACCGACGCTGTACACTCCCGAGCTTACGAACTCGCCTTCCAGTCGGACGTATTTGGTGCGTTCATCCTGGCTCACCTGGACGTCGTTCTGCGAAAGGATCGTCACAATATCGCCGGGTTGCAGGGGAAGATCCTGCGTGCTGTCGTGATCCATGACGAGCCTGCCGAGATTGAACGGAATGAGGGAGCTTCGCAACGTCTTAGGATCAAGCCTCTCAATCACCGCGTAGGACCAATCGATTTCGGGAAAGGGGACGGTGATTTCGTTTCGCCGCTCACCGGTTTGAATGTTGCGGCGAGCCTCAAACTGCTGATCGGCGAGGGATGCGCGATCAGTTTCGTCCGCGGTGGCGCGGGGGCGATCCAATTGCGCGGCTGCACTCTGCGATCTCCGGGCGAGCGCTATCTGCTCTTCCTGCGAAAGGGGCTGCTTGGTGGTATCCCCGAAGCGGTTCTCTTCACCGGATGTGAGGGTTTGCTGGTTCGATGTTGAGGAGGAGGAGGAGGAGGAACGCGTTCCGGAATTAGGTTCGCCATTGCGCGACAAGGTGTTGTTGAGCGACTGAAACAGGGGTGTTGGAATACCCAGTTGATTGCGACGCTGCCAGTAATCGTTGGTCAGCAACGAATCGCGATCGGGGATGATGTCGCTCAACTTCATGCCGTCATGCCACTGGAAGCGCCCCGAATTCGCGAGATTACCGCGGATGGTAACGGAGTTCTTGTAGTTGGCGAGCATGGTGTCGACGTGGAGGACGTCTCCATCCCTGGCCGCTGTTGCGAGACCGCTCGCGTCCAGGTTTATGGTCATGGCCTGCCGCTCATGACGGTCGGCGATGCGTTCGACTGAAAGGTGGCCGCCAGCCGTCGCCGATAAGCCGCCCGCCATGGTGAGAAGATCGCCGACTGTGGTGTCGGGCTTTACTTCGTAGATTGCGGGGCGGCGCACACTTCCGCTTACCGCTACCTGGGCACTAGCGACGGGAATGAAGAGTACGTCGTTGGCCTGAAGGACGACGTCCTTCGATTTGTCGCCGTGCAGGATGAAGTCGTAGAGATCGATTGTGGCAATCGTCTGCCCGCCGCGCTGCACCTGAACGGCACGGAGCGAGCCATAGACCGACGGCCCCCCGGAGACCAGCAGGGCATTGAAGGCGGTGGAAAGGGAGCTGATGGTGTAGCTTCCTGGACGGGCGACTTCGCCCAGAACATAGACCTGGATCGATCGCAGTTGACCGAGATTGACGGAGAACTCGAAGTTACGGAAGGAGCGGTTCAAGTCATGCTGGACCTGATCGCGAAGCTCGCTGTAGCGGAGACCGGCGACATGGATGGCGCCTACCTGAGGGACGTAAATAGCGCCGGCGCGGTCGACCGTCAGGCGTCCGTTGAAGGTGTTGTGTCCCCAGACGCGCAGGACGATCTCGTCACCAGGCCCAATAACGTAGTCGGGCGTGACTTGAACCTGATCTCCCGGCGCAAAGGTCGATGGAGGCCTGAGGAAGAGTTCGCGGCCGAAGATGGGCAGGAACTCGTTGGTAGATTCCTTTACCAGGCGCTGGAAATCCGTCACGGGATCGTTGGGGCGGCGTCTATTGTCGGCGTTTATCGGCGGATTGACAGGGAGACCGGCGGAGTCGAGATAGAGATCGCGTCCGATGTTCTGGCCCTGGGCATCGATGGCGTTGCGTTGGGGAACGGACGGAGTCTGAGGCAGGCTATCCTGGCGGGAAGAGCGAGGCGCTGTACACAGCGTGTTCGTGGCCTGACTTGGATCGCTGCAATCGACCTGTTGCGAGCTGGTGTCGGTCGTCTGCGCCGATGCGCTCATCCCCCCGAGGAGCAACAAACACACAGAGCCTGTAGCGATCATCCTGGGAAGAGAGATTCCCCCGGCAGCGGTAAGTGAAAGATGACGTCGATCATGGAACCCAGCGCGAAGAAAACTCATCATGCTGATTCTATAGACACGGTCGTGCAGCGTACAGAACGCTTAACCCCGACCGGCACTCTGCGTCGGTTAGAAACCCGGTAAGTAGTTGGAACTACAACGTCGCGCGGCCGAAATTGGCGGGCGGCTTGAGGATGGCAGGCTTGTCCCAGGCGGTTTTGCCGATGAGTTCTCCAAAAAGGGTGTTGGCCCATGCGAACCAGGCGCGGGTGTAGAGCTTCGGGTCATTGCGATTGAAGGACTCGTGCATGAAGCCGGTGCCGGCGGAGGAGTTTTTCAGCAGCTGGATCATGTGGGCGATCTCGGAATCTGAGTTGCTGGTCAGCGCATAGATGATGAGCGACATGGGCCAAATACTGTCCGGTCCAATGTGGGGGCCGCCGATACCTTCGCCGGCCTTTCCCGAGAAGAACCAGGGATTTCGGCGGCTCCAGAGGAATTTTCTGGTGCGGGCGTAAAGGGCGGGGTCGGGTGAACTTTCGAGGTAAGGCAGGCTGAGGAGGCTGGGAACGTTAGCGTCGTCCATGAGCACCTGGCCGCCGTAGCCGTCGATTTCATAGGCCCAGATGCTCCCATCGGGCGTGGGGACGATCGCGTGGCGGAGGAGAGCTGCGTGGACTTCGTCTGCGAGTGTGGTCGCCTGATGGGCCATGTCGGGTTTGTGGAGGACTTCGTTCGCCATGGTTGCGAGCTGGCGGAGCGAGGTTACGGCGAAGAGATTGGAGGGGATGAGAAAGGGGAAGGTGCAGGCATCGTCGGACGGGCGGAAGCAGGAGGCGATGAGGCCGATAGGTTTCGACGGGTTTCCGATGCCGTTGACGAGCGAGTCGGTTGGGTTTTCTGCGCTGCGTTGAAAGCGGTAGGGGCCGGGCCCGTCTTCGCGCTGCTGGACACGCATGGTTTCGAGGACGGTGTGCATGGCTCGGGCCCAGGCGGTGTCGAAGGGGCTGGTATCGCCGGTCTGCTTCCAGTAGCCGTGGGCGAGACGAATGGGGTAACAGAGCGAGTCGAGTTCGTACTTTCGCTCGCCGACGCCCGGCTTCATTGTGGTTTGGTCGTGAACGCTCCACTCGAGGGGTGGTGCGTTGAGGTCGGCCATGAAGGCATTGGCGTAGGGATCGATGAGGAGGCACCGGGTCTGGCGCCTGATGACTCCTTCAAGGAGTGCGCGGAGAGCGGGGTCCTTTGAGGCGAAGGGGAGATAAGGCCAAACCTGGGCGGAGGAGTCGCGCAGCCACATGGCGGCGATGTCGCCGGTGAGGACGGCGGTGTCGGGCTTGCCTTCGAAGGTGCCGGGACGGACGGTGGTGTCGAGGGTGTTAGGAAAGCAGTTGGTGAATAAGGCGGCGAGTTCGGGGTCGGGGACGCGCTGCGCCGTGGAGGCGATGTAGGCTTCGATCGCTGGGCTGCTGAAGCTGCGGTCGGCGGGGTGGGGGCGCCTGGACGGAAGCGACGCGGCCGGTTGCGACAAGGCGTTGCGGATCGCGAGGGATGGCAGGCTCAGGCCGGCGACGAGGGTGGCTGACTGTCCGAGAAACGATCGCCGGGTGCTGTTTGTTTTTGTCAAGGGATGATGTTCCTTTGGGCGAGTGCGCTTTGTGACTCTAAAGTTGGACCATCATAGGCCCTTCATTCTTGAACAATATGGAATCAGCTGAAGCTTGCTGTAGTCTTAAGACTGCCTCGACTCAATTTACACAGCCTTCGGGAAGCTTCAGCGATCCCTTCATCCGAAACACGATCAGAGGTCAATGGGTATACAGGTCGCGCTGCATCACCGGACGCACTATCGGTACGACAAGGCAGTTTCGCTTGGCCCGCAGACGATCCAGTTGCGGCCAGCTCCTCACGGCAGAACGAGAATTCTGAGTTATTCGCTTGCGGTTACGCCGGGCGATCACATTCTGAACTGGCTGTCTGATCCGCTTGCCAATCAAGTGGCGCGAGTCATTTTCCCGAACAAGACGCAGGATCTCATCGTTGACGTGGACCTGGTTGCGGATCTTGAGCCCGTCAATCCGTTTGCGTTTTTTATCGAGCCAGGCTACGAGACTTATCCGTTCGAATACTCGGAAGAATTGGCCAGCGTTCTGAGTCCGTATCTCTCCGTCCAACCGGCGGGACCCCTTTTGCAGGACTTTGTGGAGAGCGTACCCGTGCAGCCGCAAGGGACGTTGAGCCTGCTTGTGGACTTGAACCGGAAGACGCGCGACGAGGTTGGTTACACGACTCGGTATGAACATGGTGTGCAGAGCTCTGAAGAGACGCTGGCCTCGGGTACGGGGTCGTGCCGGGATTCGGCGTGGCTGTTGGTGCAGATTTTGCGGAACCTGGGACTGGCGGCGAGGTTCGTTTCGGGCTACTTGATTCAGTTGGCGTCGGAGGACGGGCCGGCAAGCGACTCTGCTGATTTGCATGCGTGGGCTGAGGTGTTTATTCCGGGCGCTGGGTGGATCGGGATGGACGCTACGTCTGGATTGCTTGCGGCGCAGGGACACATTCCTTTGGCTTGCACACCAGATGCTTTGCAGGCCGCTCCAATCGGCGGGACGGTGGAGCGCGCTGGCGTTGAGTTCAGTTATGAGATGACGGTGCGCCGGATCAATGAGGCGCCGAGCCTGACGAAGCCCTACACAGATCAAGAATGGGCGCGGGTGCGGGAGGTTGCGCACGCCATCGATCGCGAGTTGGTGGAGCAGGATGTTCGGCTGACGATGGGCGGCGAGCCGACTTATGTTGGTATCGATGAGCCGGAAAGCATGCAGTGGAACATCGAGGCGCTGGGGACGATAAAGCGCACGCGTGGGCTGGCGTTGATCCGATGTTTGCGGGCTAGAACGGCTCCGGGGGCGCTGCTGCATTTTGGGCAGGGTAAGTGGTATCCGGGGGAGGCACTGCCGCGGTGGGCATTCCATTGCATCTCGCGGACGGATGGAGTGCCGGTTTGGGAGAACGGCGATCTCATTGCGTATGAAGAACAAGCGAACGGGTTCGATGTTGCCGATGCGCTGGTTTTTATTGAGGCGCTTGCGCGTCGGCTCGAGGTTACTTCGGACAATGTTCTAGCGGCGTTCGATCCGGACGATGGGCAGGGTGAAGCGGAGCAGCCGGCGGGATACATTTTGCCGCTGCGACGGCGACAACCGGAGGGGCGTCTGGCGTGGTCGAGCCAGCTTTGGTTTCCGCGGCCTGAGCGGATGGTGCTGTCGTTCGGGGACTCGCCGATCGGGTATCGGATACCGACGGAGACGATGCCGTTTGTCGCGCCGGATGAGCTTGAGTACGAGTATGAAATGGGAGTCGAGCCGCAGCGGGTGAAGATCCCGCCTGAGCTGGAACGGCGACCTGAGTTGTTCGATGTGCAGCCTGCTGCTGATCCGCTCCCGTCTGAATCGGGGAATGCCGATACAGCGACTGAACTAATTCGGCCGTCGCTTTGTGTGCAGGTTCGTGATGGCCATTTGTGTGTGTTTCTGCCTTATGTGCCGGTGCTCGCCGACTACCTTAATTTGATTACGGCTGTGGAGGATACGTGTGAGTATCTGCAGATGCCGATCTGGGTTGAGGGGTATACGCCGCCGCCGGATCTGCGGCTGCGGTCGTTCAGCCTGACGCCCGATCCGGGCGTGCTGGAAGTGAATCTTCCACCGACGAGTCACTGGGATGAGTTGGAAGAGGTGAATGCTGTGCTCGCGGAAGAGGCGCACAGAAACCGTTTGATTGCAGGCAAGTTTGCTTACGATGGGAGCCATCTCGCGACGGGTGGTGGAAGCCATATTGTGATCGGCGCGGAGACAATCGCGGACAGCCCGATACTGCGGCGGCCGGACCTGCTGCGCAGCATGGTGACGTTCTGGCAGAACCATCCATCGATGTCGTACCTGTTTTCCGGTATGTATGTTGGCCCGACGAGCCAGTATCCGCGCGTGGATGAAGCGCGGACGGACGCTCTGTATGAGCTCGAAGTTTCTTTCAGCCAGTTGCCGGAAGGCGGTTGTCCGCCGGAGATTGTGGATGGATTGTTTCGCAATTTGCTGGTCGATGTGACCGGCAATACCCATCGTGCGGAGTTCTGCATCGACAAGCTTTATCCGCCGGAGTTTCAGGGCTTGCGTCTTGGACTGCTGGAGCTTCGGGCGTTCGAGATGGCGCCGCATTACCAGATGGGACTGGTGCAGATGCTGCTGGTGAGGGCATTGGTCTGCGCGTTCTGGAAGCAGCCGTTTGAGGGAGATCTGGTGCGGTGGGGAACAGCGTTGCATGACCGTTTCATGCTGCCGTATTTTGTGGAGAAGGACTTTGCGGAAGTACTAAGCGAATTGCGGCGATCGGGTCACGAGCTCGAAGATGAGTGGTTCCGCTCGCATCTGGAGTTCCGCTTTCCGAAGATTGGTTCGATCTCGGCGCCGGGTGTTGATGTTGAACTTCGGCAGGCTCTGGAGCCGTGGAACGTGCTTGCCGAGGAGACGAATTCGGGGCGCACAGGACGGAGCGTCGACTCGTCGATGGAGCGCATGCAGATTAAGCTGACGTGTCCGGGGAATGAAGCGAGGTATGTCGTGGCCTGCAACGGACGCAGAGTGCCGTTCGTCGCGACAACGGAAGCGGGGCTGTCAGTGGCGGGCATACGGTATCGTGCGCGGAAGCTCTCCGCTGCTTTGCACCCGACGGTGCCGGTTCATACTCCGCTGGTGTTTGATTTGATCGACACGTGGCAGAAGCGGTCCGTGGCGCGGTGCGCCTATCATTCCGGACCACCGGATGGCAGTGTGTTCACGACTCGTCCCGCCGACGCGGCAGAGGCGAGGGCGCGCCGGTTGCAACGCTTTCAAGTGTCTGACCCGCCTGCGGTCACTGTTGCGACGCCGGAGGAGGAACGGAACACGGTGTTTCCGATGACGCTTGATCTGCGCTGGCCTGCGCCTGGCGGCGATGTAGCGAGGCAAGGGAAATGATCGGCGATCTGTATCAGTCAACACTTCGTTATGGAGCGACGTACGACGAGTGGTCGGCTGATGGGATCAATCCGCGGGCGCACTGGACGCCGCTGATCGAGTCGCTGCGATCGATAGGGCCTGCGGAACTGGCTCGGCGTTGGGCGTTGGCTGAACGGCGCATCCGCGAGAATGGGATTACCTACAACATTTATGGCGATCCGCTGGGGGCGAATCGACCCTGGCAGACGGACGTTGTGCCGCTGCTGATTGAAGCGGAAGAGTGGCGGTTCATCGAGGCTGGAGTGACTCAGCGTGCGCGGTTGCTGAGTTGTTTGCTGGAGGATCTTTATGGCCCGCAGGACCTGCTGACGGGCGGGCACTTTCCTGGCGCGCTGTTGTATGGGAACCCGGCGTTTCTGCGGCCGATGGTGGGTGTGAAGGTCCCCGTGCATAGCTATCTGCATATGCTGGCGGTCGATCTGGCGCGGTCTCCGGATGGGCAGTGGTGGGTTCTTGCCGACCGCACACAGGCGCCGTCGGGGAGTGGATACGCGCTGGAGAATCGAACGATTGTGGCGGACCTGCTGCCAGAGTTGTTCCGCAAGTCGAACGTGCTGCGGCTGGCGCCATTTTTTCGAGCGCAGCGGGATGCGCTGGTGAGCATGGCAGGATGCGAGAATCCACGGATCGTTCTGCTGACTCCGGGACCGCACAATGAGACTTATTTCGAGCACTCTT
>CAZZYB010000098.1:0-239 GCA_964658125.1 uncultured Acetobacteraceae bacterium
GGGAGCGAGGCGCGCGGTTTCGAAGATGGGGGTGGACTCAGGCTCGCCGTAGACGGCAGCCGTCGAGCTGAAGACGAGGTTCTGCGTGCCCGTGGCGACGACGGCTTCGAGCAGTGCAAGCGTGGCGGCGGTGTTGGCGCGGAAGTAGAGGCCGGGGTCCTTCATGGATTCGCCGGCTTCGATGAGGGCGGCGAAGTGGAGGACGCGCGCCTTGTCTCCCCGCGTGGGATGAAGGCGCA
>CAZZYB010000098.1:249-10434 GCA_964658125.1 uncultured Acetobacteraceae bacterium
AGAAGAAGGCCGAGGCGATCGCGGCGCATGACGCTTCGATGAAGGTTGCGGCGGGCGGAAGGGAAGCGCGCTTGGAGTGGATGAAGTTGTCGACGATGGTGACGTCGTGGCCTTCCGCAAGGAGCAGGCGCGCGACGGTGCCGCCGATGTAGCCTGCTCCGCCCGTGATCAGGATGTTCTGTTTAGTAGTCATCAGGAATAAGGGTAGCCGAAGTGTCAGGCGAGGTCAGCCGGTTGCATGGAGGCGGCTAGAGGTTGCCGCATTTTTCGTAGCCGATTTCGTGCGGAGCGGGGATGGTGAAGGTGCCGTCGGCGCGGTTGACGTAGAAGAAGGCGCAGTGGGATTGGTTATTCAGCTGCGTCGCTACGATGATGCCGGTGCCGAACGTGCCGGTGCCGTCGGTCTTGGAGATGTAGATCTGATGCGAGGCGACGGGAGCCTTCACGGGCGAGTACGTGGTCCAGTCTTCGGTGAAGCGCTGGATGGTGTATCCGGAGTATTTGTCGGGGTGCTGCTGCCAGTCCGCGTCGTTGTTGTAGATGCCGTAGGCCTTGTTGTAGTCCTTCTGCTCGAGGGCGGTGAGGAAGTTGTTCACCTTGTGCTCCGCAGGAAGGTTGGAGAAGAACCAGCCATGGCCGGCGAAGAAGCCTCCAACGCCGAGGACCGCGGCGAGGAATATGAAAACGAGGACACCGATAAGAATGTTGCGCTTCAGGTTATCGCGGGCGGGGTCGTACGCGGGGGCGTCGATTAACGTCATGGGTTCAGGCCTCTGAAGTATTAGACACCGGAACGACGCGTTTTGGATGCGCGTCCGAAGGCGTCTGGGAAGTGCTCGAACTCGGGGCCTGTGGGAAGGAGGTAGACGGAGAGCAGGTCGAAGCGGACAGGGACGAGGTCGCGGTGCTCGCGGGGGAGCTGATGGAGCCAGGCCTGGGCCATGAGGCGGAGTTGGCGCTGCTTGTTGCGGTCAACGGAGGTGTCGGCTGGGGCAAAGTCGCGTGCGGTGCGGGTTTTGACTTCGAAGATGACGACGGTGGGGCCGTCCCAGCCGACGAGGTCGAGGTCGCCGCGGAGGTGCGGGGTGGTCCAGCGCTGGGCGACGATGGTGTAGCCGAGGCGGCGGAGGTAGAAGAGCGCAAGCTGCTCGCCCCGCAGGCCGGTGAGGAGGTGGGGTGGGAGCCTTGAGGCGGGGGCTCGGCGCTGGAGGGCTTCGAGGGCTCGCTGTTGCAGAGTGAGCGAGATTGCGGCGAGGGTCATTTCGACCAGCGCGCGCCGAAGGCGAGGGCGGTGAGGAAGACGGTTGCTTCTTCGGTGTTGCGGACGCGGCCCCAGCTGGACAAGGCGAGTTCCGCGCTGTCGACATGGGCGACCGCGACGGTGCGGGTGAAAACCTGACCTACATCGTAGTCGGCGGCGTGCCGGGCCTGCTGTAGCACTGTGAATTGCTCGGCGACAAGCCGCAAATCGACAGAGACTCCGCCGCCGAAGAGCGTTCCGAATTTATCTCGTAGATCGCTCTTTACAATAGCCAAACAAACTTTCTGCATGTCGGTATGCAGGAATGAACGGCTAACTCGCTCTCTGAGGCCGCGCGGCCGTAAGGGAACAAGCGCTTCTACTGCTTCTGAAATGAATAGGTGGAGGATTGCGTAATACGCGCTCGAAACAGCCCGGCGGAGATTAGCCTGCGATGGAATTCCAGAGTCGATATTGGCGAGCACGTGTGCCTGCGCGAGAAGCTCATCTGCGAGTGGCATGCAGTTCCTATGTTTCAGTGACGATGAACTCCGGGTAGGCCGCCAGGGGTGTCCCCAGGGCGTAGATGGGCCGTATCGTGGCAGTCGTCAGGGCGGATAGCTCCTTGGCGCGCTCCTCAACCGGTTTAGCCGACTCCGCAAAGGAATAGATGACAAAGACGGCAGGGTCTCCAGCGCTGTTCTCACGAAACTCCAGGCGCTCGAAGCGTATGCCTTCAGGCAGCGGAATATTACGGACGACATCGAGAATCGCGGATTCCATCACGTCGGGTTGGGCGAGAGCTGCCATGAGTTCGACTATACGCCGCGCCGTTTAGCGGTGGAAAATCGCTTGCGATATACTTGGACGTGCACACCAAGCACAACCCAAATTCACAATCGAAGAGGTCGCGGCTATGTCAGCAAAGTACATCTTTGTGACGGGTGGAGTTGTGTCTTCGCTCGGTAAAGGTCTGGCTGCGGCGTCTATCGGCTGCCTGCTCGAAGCGCGCGGCCTGCGCATCAACATGATGAAGTTCGACCCGTACCTGAACGTCGATCCGGGGACGATGTCGCCGTTTCAGCATGGCGAAGTTTTTGTCACCGACGATGGCGCGGAGACTGATCTCGACCTCGGGCACTACGAACGGTTCACACATGCCAAGCTGTCGCGTGATAACAACCTGACTACCGGCCGCATCTACGAGCAGATCATTACGAAGGAGCGCCGCGGGGATTATCTCGGCAAGACCGTGCAGGTGATTCCGCATGTGACGAACGAGATCAAGAATGCGATGCGCAAGGTCGCGGCTGCCGGCGATGTCGATGTGATTATCGTCGAGATTGGCGGAACCGTCGGCGATATTGAGTCGCTGCCGTTTCTGGAAGCGATAAGGCAGATGCGGCAGGACCTCGGGCGCGACAATACCTGTTTTGTGCATATGACTTTGATTCCGTGGATCGCCGCGGCGCAGGAGTTGAAGACCAAGCCGACGCAGCACTCGGTGAAGGAAATGCTTTCGATTGGTATTCAGCCGGACATTCTGCTGTGCCGGTCTGACCGCGAAGTGCCGCGCGAAATGCGCGAGAAGATTGCCGCCTTCTGCAATGTGGAGACGCAGGCTGCGGTGATCGCGCGCGATGTGCCGAGCATCTACGAGGTGCCGCTGAATCTCGCGCAGCAGGGAGTGGATGCGCTGGCGTTGAAGTATTTGCGCATTGAAGCGCGAGAGGCGGACCTTTCGAAGTGGGTCGACATTGTGCATCGCGCCTACAACCCGATGGATGAGGTGTCCATTGGGATCGTCGGTAAGTATGTGGAGTACGAGGACAGCTATAAAAGTTTGAAGGAAGCCCTGGTACACGGTGCGCTGGCAGAGAATCTGAAGCTGCGGGTTACGTGGATTGAAGCTGAGGGCCTGGAGACTACGGACCCGGCTGTGGGTGATGCTGCGGGGCGGCCCAACCGCGAGTACGAGAAGCAACTGGCTGGATTCGATGGAATTCTTGTTCCGGGCGGCTTTGGCAAGCGCGGCATCGAGGGCATGTTGAATGCGATTCGGTACGCGCGCGAGAACAAGGTGCCATACTTCGGTATCTGCCTCGGAATGCAGACGGCGTGCATCGAATTTGCGCGCAATGTTTGCGGGTTGGCAAAGGCAAATTCGGGAGAGTTTGATCCTGCGACGCCGCATCGCATCATCTATAAACTGCGCGAACTGACCGGCGTCGAGGAGATGGGCGGGACGATGCGCTTGGGCGCGTGGGCGTGCGTGCTGGAGCCCGGATCGCTAGCGTCGAATGCTTATGCGGCGACGGAGATTTCGGAGCGGCATCGGCACCGTTACGAGTTCAACCGTGAGTATGAAGCGGTGCTGGTGGGCGGCGGTTTGCGGCTGACAGGGACGACGCCCGATGCAACCTATGTAGAGATCGTGGAGATTCCGGAGCATCCGTTTTTTCTGGGCTGCCAGTTCCATCCGGAGTTCAAGTCGAAGCCGCTGGAGCCGCATCCACTTTTTCACGCGTTTGTGAAGGCGAGTTATGTGCAGCGGGGCGTTGGGCCTTCGGCGGAGATTTCGAAGGCTGAAATCAGCGTGTAACTGATGAGGCTACGGCGCGCATCCAAAGTTTGCTGGAGAAGACCTCGGCATGCCTGCTACTGCTTCGGCCCCTGTTGTGTTTTCGGAACTGCTGCGCGAGGCGCGGCAGCGCTTCGGTATCAGGCGCTTTCGTCCCGGTCAGCGCGAGATTCTTGAGGCGGTTTTCGAGGGGCGGAGTGTCCTTGGGTTGATGCCCACGGGTGCGGGAAAGTCGCTGACGTACCAGCTTCCCGCGGTGTTCTTGCCGAAGCCCGTGGTGGTGGTTTCGCCGTTGATTGCCCTGATGCAGGACCAGCAGGAGAAGGCAGCCGACGCGGACATTGTTGTCGAGAAGATTGACTCGACGCTCAGTGCTCAGCAAACGCAGGAAGCCGCCGAAGTAATTGTCCACGGTGTTTCGCAGCTTATTTATGTGACGCCGGAGCGGCTCGAGAATCGCGAGTTCATTCACTCGCTGCTCGATGGCGGGGGAGTTTCGCTTTTTGTGGTGGATGAGGCGCACTGTATTTCGCAGTGGGGACATGATTTTCGGCCGGCGTACCTGGGCCTGGGGTTTGCGCGCAAGGCGCTCGGAAATCCGCCGGTGCTGGCTCTCACGGCCACCGCTACGAAGCAGGTGACGGACGAAATCCTTGAAGTGTTGAACGCTCAGGATGCGGTCGTCGTGAACACGGGTTCCGAGCGCACGAACCTGCATCTCGCGGTGCATCCGACTGTGAATCTCGATGCAAAGCTGGCGCGCGTCTCAATGCTGATCGAGAAGGAAGAGGGCACGGGGATCATCTATACGGCGAGCGTTCGCAGCGCGAATGAGCTGCATGACTGGCTGAAGGAGCATGGGGTTTCGGTCGGCCGCTACCACGGCAAGATGCCGCATCGTGAGCGTGAGCGTATGCAGATGGAGTTCATGCGCGGCGACCACAAGGTGATGATTGCCACGAAAGCTTTTGGGCTCGGAATCGACAAGCCGGATATTCGTTTTGTGTACCACTTCGAGTTTCCCGACTCGCTCGAAACGTATGCGCAGGAGGCGGGGCGCGCCGGGCGGGACGGGCTGGCCTCACGCGCCGTGCTGCTGTATCGGCTGGAAGATAAGCGCATTCAGACTTACTTTATGGGCGGCCGTTATCCGAAGCTGGTGGAGCTTCGCGCGGTACTCGATGCGATGGGAACGCCTGCATCGGCGCAGGTGATTGCAGCGACGGCAAATGTTGGCGCGCGGCGGACGCAGGTGATTCTTTACCTGCTTCGAGATGCAGGCATCGTGAAAGGCGGTCGGAGTGGATACGCTTTGAAGGCCGGGAATGCGCCGTCGGATGAGGCTCTCCAGGAGATGCTTTCCACCTATGAGGCTCGCGCGGCGTACGACAAGGAGCGGCTGGCGGAGATGATGCATTACGCCGAGACGACGCAGTGCCGGACACAGGTTCTGCGGATGTATTTTGGGGAGGATGCAGGCGAGAAATGTGGGCGCTGCGATAACTGCGAACGCGGCGTGGAGGCGCCTCTCCCTGAGCGAACTCCGCAGCGGAAGAGAGAGGGAACCGTGGCAGAGGCGCCGCCGGCGGATGTCGCTCCCGCAGTCACAGTCGTCGAAACAATGCACGGCACGATTCGCACGACCGCGCCGGAGACGCTGCCCCAAGCGGCGGCCGAACGCTTCGGGGTGGGAGATGTGGTGCGGCACAAGCGGTTCGGCATGGGACACGTGAGGGATGTGCATGGCGAGGCGGCACTGGTGCGGTTTGCGAACGTGGGAGAGAAGCGGGTGCTTACAAGCTTCCTAAGAGCGGTGAAGGAGTGAAGAGGTCAAGGTACGCGGACGAGGGAGGCCAGGTCTGGAGCGGCCAGCTGGAAGTGGCTGGGATTGAGGGTGTAAATACGTTTGGCTCCGGACTTGCGAGCACAGCCCATCAGCAAGGCGTCGTAGATGATGCCACCGGAGAGACCCCTGGCCGCGGCGGATTGAAGTATTTCAATGTGCTCGTCAGCAGTCAGGGTGACGCACTTGACGCGGGCCGCTATGATTCGCGCAGCGGCGACTGCATGAGTCGGAGTAAGCTTCTGGGGCCGCGGAAGGCCGGACAAGGTTGCATAGACTTCGCTGAGTGTATGCGTCGAAGAGGCTGAATCATCCTTAGTCAGGTTTGCAATGCGTCGGGCGCAGGAATGGTGAGAGGGATGGGAGTCTAAAAATCCCGCGACGAAGACAGAGGTATCGTAAAAGTTCAAGGCTTCATAGTCCGCTCTATGAGAGAGGCGATCCGCTCCTCGCGCATGTCATCAACCAGGCGCAAAGATTCTTCAGCAGACATGGGGACTCCGCTGTCGTAAACGAGCCAGCCATTTTTCTCGTAGAGACCCCGTCCGGCGCGTTTAGGAGCTAGTGTCAGTTTGTCCCCTTCGAGTTCAACATCAAGCTTGTCGCCGGCGCGGAGGTGTAGTGCCTCCCGAATTTTCTTGGGTACGACGAGGCGGCCCAGCTTATCGATCTCTACGGTGGCAATCATCTTTGCCATTTTACCATTGGAAATTGGCAATTTGTGGATATGCGAGGTTGTCGATGGGGGCGCTGGTAGCACGAGCTTCAAGCGATGACTTTTTGAGTTACAAGAGGCCAACCCAGGCCATCCGCACGAGCACCCTGTACACTCACATCAGCATGTACAAGCGTGTCCTCCTCAAGTTGTCCGGAGAAGCACTGGCCGCGGGCCGCGGTTTCGGTGTTGATGCCGTTTTCGTCAATAAAATTGCGAATGAAATTGCCGATGTCGCCCGTTCGGGTTGCCAGATCGCCATCGTCGTGGGCGGCGGCAACTTCTTTCGTGGCGTGGCCGAACAGGCTATCCACATGGACCGGGTCGCGGCTGACCACATGGGAATGCTTTCGACCGTCATCAACGCCATCGCGCTACAGGATGCGATCGAAAAAACGGGGTTGTTTTGCCGTGTGATGTCTGCCATTGCGATGCACCAGGTCGCCGAGCCTTACATTCGCCGCCGCGCCATTCGTCATCTTGAAAAGGGTCGCATCATTATTTTTGCTGCGGGAACCGGGAACCCGTTTTTCTCGACGGACACGGCGGCATCGCTGCGCGCCATGGAAATTGGCGCGGATGTGTTGCTGAAAGCTACCTCGGTGGATGGTATCTACACCTCCGATCCGAAGAAGGACGCCGACGCCACCAAGTTCGAAGAGATTACCTATATGGAGATCCTCAAGCTGGGCCTCAAGGTGATGGATACGACCGCGGTTTCGCTGTGCAAGGACAATAATCTGCCGATGATCGTTTTCTCAATGCGGGAGTCGGGAAATATCGGGCGTGTCGTGCGCGGCGAAAAGCTGGGTTCACTCGTCACTGCATAGACTCGGTTTTCTGACGCTACACCGGTAGATCCCGGCATCCAATTCCAAGACATGACCGCAAAAGTCGCAACTTCTACCGGTGAGCCCGCCGCCGCGCTGCAAACGCTGCCTGCGCGTAAGCCGACGCTGCCTGCGCTTACCGGCATTCGCACGTTGCTGGCAGTGGCAATTCTGCTGTTCCATTTCACCCCGGCGGGGCTGGGGCCGTTCTACGCGATCATCGATAACGGGTACGTCTTTGTCAGCTTCTTTTTCCTGATCTCGGGCTACATCCTGGCGTACAACTATCTCGATCGGCCTGAGCGGCTGCGGCTTTCGGACTTCTGGGTGGCGCGGCTTTCGCGGCTTTACCCGGTGTACATCTTCGCGCTGATTATCTTTTGGGAGATGTTGCGTCTGGAGCACCAGGTGCGCTCGACCCGCGACTTCTGGGAAGGCGCCATACTCTCTCCGCTGCTGATGCAGGGATGGTTTCCGACGCTGGCGACGTTCTGGAATACAGTGGCGTGGACGCTCTCCTGCGAGATGGCGCTGTATGCGATTTTTCCCATATTGATGCGTGTGCATTGGCCTGAAAAGCCCGGCCGGCTGATTGCCTTGTTGCTCTCTTTTTGGGCTGTCGGCATGATGCCGCACATCCTGTACATGCTGTCGAACCCCGACCACTTGTCGACGCTCGCGAATCACACGCTGGGCACGGCCTGGGGGCATTCGATGGGTCTGCGTGACGCCCATCTTGAACTGGTGCAGACAGATCGTTACACCGGCGGTTGGTGGGTGGATTGGCTGAAATATACACCGCTGCCGTACCTCTGCACGTTTCTGGCAGGGATTGTGCTGGGCAAACTGCAGGTCGTGATGACGCTCTCGTCGATGCAGAGAATGGCCGTGGCGCTGGTGGGTTTTGCGTGGGGCTGGGTGACGTTCTACCTGCTCATCAGGCACCTGCCCTACATCATGATCCACGGCGGCCTGCTGACGCCGGTGTTTGCGACGATCATCATCGGGCTTAGCGGACCGCATCCGGTGTCAACGTTTTTCTCGTGGCGTCCGCTGGTGGAGGTGGGGTCGGCGACGTACTGCCTGTACCTGCTGCACTTTAATACGTTTGTGTTGATCCACAACCATCACCTGCCGGAGCGGCTGCACTTTGCGCGGTGGGATCCGTGGGTATCGTACATCGTGGTGATCGCGTTTGCGCTGGCGGCGCGACGGTGGATCGAGCATCCATGCCAGAAGCTGATTGGCGCCTGGTGGAAGCAGCACAAGGAAAGTCGGCGGCTGGCGGCTGTCGTCTAGCGGACTTCGACCTTGTCGAAGCCGAGGCCTTCAAGCATTGCCGTCACCGTGGAGCGCGCGTTTTTGCTGGCGGCGTCGAGGATGCCGTCGCCGAGCGCGGCTTTCTGCAACTCCTGTTCTGCCTTCGAGCGCGTCTCGCTTTCGAGGTTCATGTCGGCGGGGACCAGCAGGCCCGTGGAGCGGGCGTAGACGCGGGTGTGCTGGTTGTCGATCGTTGTAACGAAGACCTTGGATGGCGGTAGAACGACGCGGATCGTGCGTCCGGAGCCTGCCTCGGTAATCTGCACATCGTCGGACTTCATCTGGCTGAGGTCCACGCCGGCGATGGTCTGGCCGTGGACGATCATGAGCAGGCGGTCACCGGCAAGCAGGTCTGGAAAGACGGCGCTGGACTTGCTGCCTTCGACGACGGTATCGAGCGAGTAGACGACGGTTTCAAGGCGGTTGAGGCGCTGGATCTTTTCGACCACGGCTGGCGCGGAGACGTCGATATTCGTGCTGCGGCCTGTGATCAGGGAGGCGATTCTGCCCATCGCTCCAGTCTTTGCCTGGCGAACAAAAAGGCCCAGCGCCACCGCACCCAGCACCAGCGCGAGCAGGAAGAGGTAGAACGTTCCGCCACCCCGGCGGTCGTAGTTGTACTGTGTCGTCATAGTTCCCATTGAAGCCGTAAGTGGCGCAGTTAGCAAGTCGCTGCGGCGCGTGATAGCGTTGAACTTATGCGCTCGATTGCGTTTCCAGGCAGCACCGAACCCAATGAGACCCGTATGTCCGTGCTCGGCTTCGGCTGCGCGGCGCTGATGGGGCGTGCATCGCGGGGTGAGTCGGTCAAGGCGCTGAGCACCGCGTTTGATGCCGGGATTACGTTCTTCGATAACGCGCGCTCGTATGGCTATGGAGCCTCCGAAGGCCTGGTGGGGCAGTTTCTCCAAGGGCGTCGCGATAAGGTGATTATCTGCACGAAGTTCGGGATTCTGCCGGTTGCACGGAACTGGAAGCAGCTTGTGAAACCCGTCGCGCGCGCTGCGGTTCGGCTGGTTCCGAGCCTGCGCCAGGCTGCGCAGAGACAGGCGGCGAACCAGTTCAATGCCAACCAGTTTTCGCTGGCAACGCTGCAATCGAGCCTTGAAACGAGCCTGCGGCAGCTGCGTACGGACTACGTCGACATGCTGCTGATGCATGAGCCGCCGGCGACGGTACTTGAGCAAGAGGATTTGCTTGAAGCGCTCGGGCGGCTCGTGGAGCAGGGCAAGGTGCGGCTGGCGGGTATCGCAGGTGAGCAGCCAGTGATCCTCAAGACTTTTGAGGAGCGGCCTGCGGTAGTGAAGGTCGCGCAGTTTGCCGTGAACCTGGAGACGATTGGGATCACGAGCCACACGTCGAAACAGAGTGGCCTGTTCATGGTGGCGAATCATCCGTTCGGCGGGCTGACGGGTGTGGCGGGAAGTCGCGAACGGATTGCGACGCTGGCGAAGTCGAAGAAGCTTTCGGCGGAGCTGCGCGAGAAGTTGAAGGCCGACGATCCGCAGGTCCTGCCGGAGGTTGTCTTCAATACGATCCTCGATGGAACGGGGATTTCGGCTGTGATTCCGGCGATGCTGCAGCCTGACCACATCCGCGCGAATATTCGTGCGGTGGAAGAGTGCCGGTTTACGAGCGCGGAGCTGGCGGAGTTTC
>CAZZYB010000099.1:0-10409 GCA_964658125.1 uncultured Acetobacteraceae bacterium
CTCATCATTCGCATAGCCGCGAAGCGTCACCACCCCATATACGGTGGTCGTCTGAATATTCTGCGTCGAAAGCTCCGGCGCACTGGCCAACGCCCGCAATACATTGGCTTCCACCTGCGCGTCGGGTAAGGAAGTCTTCTGTTGCGCTCCTGCAATCGACACCAGTCCACCCGCCAGAACGGCCACGCCAAACATACTCTTCATCGGAACACCCATCACCCAGCCTCCAAACCACCACATCGGACCGGCCACGAAGCTACCGCAGCCGCCACCTAATGAGACGCACATTCCCAGCGAAAGTTCCGGTCTCTTTGCAACCGGCTTCTGATTTGACCTGTGTTCCAACCAGAAGTAGAATCGAACTGCGGGGTGGAGCAGCCCGGTAGCTCGTTGGGCTCATAACCCAAAGGTCGTAGGTTCAAATCCTACCCCCGCAACCATCTACAGGTCTCGAACCCCACCTTACCGTGGGGTTCCCTGTTTAACCCACTCGCGCCTGCTGTTCATCGGTCGGGAACGACAACCCGTTTCCGTGAGCCCTGTGCGTCCGGCAGGTAGCGCGGCCACGACCAGATGCTGGCCCTTCCATCGTAGGGGGCTGCCATATGGCAATCTCTGCCCATAGGTCATGCATCACAGACCGCATGCCCGTGTTGGATTGGCTCGTCGGAAAACCACTTGCTTCTGAGGAGGACAGTACTCAGCGCGTCGGCGTGGCCGCTGGCATACCGACCTTTGGTCTCGACGCCCTCGGCTCGGCAGCATACGGGCCGGAAGCAGCACTGACCGTTCTGATTCCGGCCGCGGCAGCCGGCATCGCCTATGTCCTGCCGATCAGCCTTACGATCATCGCGCTGCTTGCCATCGTCTATTTCTCCTATCGTCAAACGATCCAGGCCTATCCCAACGGCGGGGGATCGTACACGGTGGCCAGCGACAATCTCGGCACAGGTTGGGGTCTGCTCGCGGCAGCCGCGCTCATGCTCGACTACCTGCTCGATGTCGCTGTAGGCATATCGACCGGTGTGGGCGCGCTCATTTCCGCTGTCCCTTCAATGCAGCCGCATGTCCTCGGCATTTGTCTGCTGATCCTGCTGGTCCTCACGCTCATCAACCTGCGGGATGTGCGGGAGAGCGGCGCCCTCTTCATGGCGCCTACCTACCTCTTTGCCGCTTCCCTGCTGGGCGTAATCGCCTGGGGGGTATTCCAGACGTTCTCCACCGGAGGTCATCCCCAACCGGTGGTGCCGCCACCTCACCCATCCGTGCAGGCAGCGGCGGGTGTAGGCGCATGGCTGCTTATCCGCGCCTTCGCAGGAGGCTGTACTGCTCTCACGGGCGTTGAAGCAGTCAGCAACGGTGTTCGCGCCTTCCGAGACCCCAGCACCCAGACCGCCAAAACAACACTCACCTGCATCGTTACGCTGCTCGCTGTGCTGTTAGCCGGGATCGCCTACCTGACGCGTGCCTACGGAATCATGGCCACCGTTCCGGGAAGTCGCGGATATCAAAGTCTGCTCTCGATGCTGACCGCTGCAGTCCTGGGAAAAGGAATTCTCTACTTCGTCACCATCGGATCGGTCGTAGTTGTTCTGTCGCTTTCAGCCAACACGGCTTTCGCAGATTTCCCACGACTCTGCCGTGCCATCGCCGAAGATGGCTACCTTCCAAGGTTCTTCGCGATACGAGGACGACGTCTCGTCTACACCGAAGGCATCATCGTGCTCGCGTTTTCAGCGGCGCTCATTCTGACGGTCTTCGGCGGTGTGACCGACAGGCTGATTCCGCTCTTCGCCATCGGCGCGTTTCTGGCATTTACGTTGTCACAGGCTGGAATGGTGATGCACTGGAAGAAGTCTGCCGAAAGACGCGCCACTCTCTACATGAGCATCAACGCTCTCGGATCGCTGGCGACAGGCTGCACCGTTGTCATCGTCTTAATAGCCAAGTTTGTGGAAGGCGCATGGATCACGGTCCTCACCGTTCCCCTGCTGATCCTCTTCATGCGCAGGGTGCACCGCCACTATCGCCGCGTGGAAGCGCAGACCCTGCTTCCCGATCTAAATCTCGAACCCCCGTCCACTCCTATCGCCGTTGTTCCGGTCTCGCGTTGGGATCGCGCATCGCAGGCGGCCCTGCAGTTCGCATGTTCGCTCACCCGGGAAGTTCTTGTATTGCACGTGGAGTGTCCCGACGAAACCGGAGAAGAAACCGGCCAGGGCTGGCAGCAGAAGCTCAACGAAAGTGCCGCCAGAGCCAACGTTACGCCTCCCTTGGCTGTCTCGATTCCTTCCCCGTACCGTTTTGTGACCAGTCCCATTCTGAAGTATGTTTTGCGCCTTGAGCAGGAGCATCCTGACCGCCAGATTGCCGTCATCGTTCCGGAACTCGTCGCCAGCCACTGGTATCAGTACCTGCTGCACAACCATCGATCGACGGCCTTGAAGGCATTGCTTCTGGTCCAGGGGAACCACCGGATCGTTGTCATCAATGTGCCGTGGTACCTGCATTGATCGCGTTTGCGCAGATAAGTCCCAATCTTTCAGGGGATTCGACACAGATTCGCAAAGCCCAGGGACATTTCGGGCAACCCGAACGTTCTATTTACCTTCAGAGTCTCTATAGTCCCGCAGCTTGATGATCGTCGCTGCAATTTGGGGCGTGTGGCCCGAACGACCGGAGTCGACTCGCCCGTACGACTGACGTCAACAATTTTCAGCACGCTCACAAAACAGGAAGCCTGGAATGGTCGAAGCCATTGTGCTTTGGAATGAGCCGAATAATCTGTCGCACTGGAATTTCAAGCTCGATCCAGGCTGGACCCGGTTCAGCGATATGGTGAAACGTACTTCGCACGCCATACGCCATATCAACTCGGAAGTTCCCATCGTGCTTGGTGGTGTCTCATCCTGCGACTGCGATTTCCTTCGCAATATGGCCTCGCAAGGTGTGATGGAACACGTAGACGCAGTCGGTGTCCACGGTTTTCCACTGGATTGGAATCATTGGCAGCTCGACGAATGGCCCGACCGCATCGCCGAGGCTGCCGAGGTCAGCGGAAAGCCTGTCTGGGTGACTGAAGTTGGCGTGTCCTCCTTCGGTGCAGAAGAAGTTCAGGCGTTCGGCCTCGAACGCACCCTCCAACTCCTCCGCGGTCGCGCGGAGCGTGTGCACTGGTACAGCCTCTTCGATCTGCCTCCTTCATGGCCGGCCGAAACGCGCCACAAGGAGGCCGAAGGGTCCGCATATTACCGGCACTACTATCTGGGGCTGGTGAAGAATGATGGATCGCCCAAGCTCGCAGTCGAGAAGTTCCCAGACGATGGCAGCGTGGGGTTCTGCCAGTGGTTCCACTTCGAAGACCCGCGGCTTGAAGATGCAGCCGCCTGGATGAAGCACCATGGCGTCAAATATCTGCGCACCGGTTTGAGTTGGGCCGATTCCTTCAGGCCCAATGCAACCGACTGGTTCGATCGCCAGATGGAAGTATTGGCCGACTTCGATGTCGCGCTTACCCTGTGCTTCACACCGCAGCATCTGGGGCTTGAAGAGCATCACACCAGTCCTCCCAGGGACAACCAGCAGTTCGCAGATTTCGCCGCGTGGGCTGTCGAACGCTACGCTCCACAAGCCGCATCGCCTTCCAAATCTCAAACCGAGGAGCGACTCGCCGTCCTATGAGCAAACAAATATTAATTACAGGCGGAGCCGGATTTGTAGGCTCACATTTAGCCGATGGCCTTCTTGCCGCCGGCCATCAAGTGCGCATTCTGGACGACCTCACACCACAGGTTCACGGGAACGGCCGGCCCGACTACCTGTCTCAGGAGGTCGAGTTGATCGTAGGCGACGTACGCGACCCGAACCGCATGCGCGACGTTCTTGCCGGCGTCGATGTGATTTTTCACTTCGCCGCGACAGTCGGTGTCGGCCAATCGATGTACGAAATCAGCCGCTACATGAGCGTGAACACGCAGGGCACCGCCGAGTTGTTACAAGCCATGCTCGATGCGAAGCATGTTCCTGAAAAGCTGATCGTAGCCTCCTCCATGTCGATTTACGGCGAGGGCCGCTATGCGTGCTCGCAATGCGGTGCCAAAGCAGCCCCTTCCGTGCGTCCGCTTTCACAACTCAAGGCCGGGCAGTGGGATCTGCACTGCGAAGTCTGCTCAGGCGTCTTGAAGCCCTTGCCCACCGATGAAACCAAGCCTTCAGAGATCAACTCCGTCTATGCCCTTTCCAAGCGCGACCAGGAACAGCTTTGCTTGATCTACGGCCGGAATTACGAGATCCCGGTAACAGCTCTCCGCTTCTTCAATATCTACGGAACACGCCAGGCGCTCTCGAATCCGTACACAGGCGTCGCTGCAATCTTTGCCTCGCGGCTGCTCAACGACCAGGCCCCGATGGTGTTTGAAGACGGCGAACAGATGCGAGATTTCGTGAGCGTTCACGACATCGTTCGCGCGAACATATTGGCTATGGAACGTCCCGAGTCCAATGATCAGGTCATCAACATAGGTTGCGGCATTCCAATTTCCATCCGCAAAGTAGCGGAGATTCTTGCTAAGGCACTCGGCAAGGAGGACTTCGAACCCGTAATTACAAACAAATATCGCGCGGGCGACATTCGTCATTGTTATGCGGATTTATCCAAGGCCAAGGAACTGCTCGGCTATCAACCTCAGGTTACGCACGAAGAGGGATTCAAGGAGTTGGCGGAGTGGCTCGCAGAGCAGGAAGCTGAAGATAAAGCGGAAACCATGCTCAAGGAATTGAGCGCCTATGGATTGACCGCCTGAAGCATGCCGAACCCATGCAGCACGTTTCGGCAACAAGAAGTTGCTCTTACCTATCGTTACTGTTTCCGTCTTGCGGAATACGGAAGGAAGTGGGTTGATGAAGAACAGTGACTTTGAGCAGGTTTTGATCACGGGAGGCGCGGGGTTCATCGGTTCCAATCTCGCCGAGCGCCTTCTCCAGCAGCCAGACACACGCGTAAGGATATTCGACAACCTTTCGCGCGGAGGAGTCGTACGCAACCTGGAATGGCTGCAATCGCTGCCCGGCAGCAAGCGTTTGGAAATTGTTGAGGGCGACGTTCGCGACGAAAGCGCGCTGCGCGATGCCGCCCGCGACGTTTCGGCGATCTATCATTTAGCCGCCCAGGTCGCGGTCACTACATCGGTGGATGATCCCGCGAACGATTTCCAGGTGAACGCGCTTGGTACCTTCAACGTTCTGGAAGCAGCGCGCCGTTCAGGACGTCAGCCTTTCATGCTCTACACCTCTACCAACAAGGTTTATGGATCCCTGGAGTCGGTGCCGGTGGAAGTAGATGGAACTCGCTACTGTGCCAAGGAGCCCGGATTTCAAGGTGTAACAGAATCGGAGTTACTGGACTTTCACTCCCCCTATGGCTGCTCCAAAGGCGCGGCCGATCAGTACGTTCGTGACTATGCAAGGATTTATAACCTCCCCACCGTTGTCTTCAGGATGTCGTGCATTGCCGGTCCGCGCCAGTTCGGCAATGAGGATCAGGGCTGGGTCGCACACTTCCTTTACTCCGTCCTCGCAGGCAAACCGATTACGATCTACGGTGACGGCTATCAGGTGCGGGACGTTCTTCACGTCTACGATCTGCTTGATGCAATGACGGCTGCGCGCCGACACATCGATCGCACCCGCGGCCAGGTGTACAACCTCGGCGGCGGCATGAAGCGGGCGATCTCCATCGTCGAATTGCTGCGCCAAATCGAACTACAGACCAACCGCCAGCCCAACCTTCGACATAGCGACGTACGACCAGGCGACCAGCCACTGTATATCTCCGATACGTCAAAACTCGAACGCCACACAGGTTGGAGCGCCCGGCGTTCGCTCTCACAGACTCTGGAAGCGATCCACGACTTCTGGCGCGATAATTCCGACGCCATCGCGCCAGGGCACCACGGGTCTTTCGCTCAGGAAATGGTCGCAGAGGAAGTCGCATGAGATATGCTCTCGTCAATCCGCACTGGAGCTTCGAAGGCTCGACTTACTTCGGCTGCCCCGATCCGCACTTCCCTCTGGAGCTTCTCTCCGCAAGGGAACTGCTGCGGACCGCTGGTCATGACGTGCTCCTCATCGACGCTTTCATAGAGCAGCTCACTCCCGAGCAAACGGCCGAGCGCCTCGATGAATTCGGCGAAGATTTCCTCGTTATTCCTACCGCTCCGTCCTATCTTTTCTGGCGCTGCCCACAGCCTGAGCTCCGCGTCCCCAGGCATTGGATCGAGGCACTCCGCTCCAACCGTCAACATACCTCTAAGACAGTTGTGATCGGCCCTCACGGCTCTGTCACTCCACAAGCAACCATGCATAAAACCGGTGCCGATGTTGTGCTGCGAGGCGAGCCCGACCAGACGCTGCCGCAACTCGCCGACACCCCTTGGGAAATGATCCCCGGCTGCTGCTGGAGCGATGACCAGGGCAGGTTCCGCATGACCCAGGGACTTGGCGCCACCGACATGCGTGCAGTAACTAGACTGGATTACTCCGACTACCCTGTAGAACGCCACGCCCACAAGCATCACATCTTCCCCGGCAACGGTGCGGATCACCTCACAATCGGCGCGGAGGTAGAGTTCGCGCGCGGTTGCCCCTACGCCTGCACCTTTTGCAACAAGACACTCTTCCGCAATAAGTTTCGTGAACGTGATCTATCCGAAGTAATCGCGGAAATCGACCAGCTCATCGCTCGCGGCGTCAACTACATCTACTTCATCGACGAAATTTTCGGAGTCGGTAAACAGGTCCGCGTCTTACTCGAAGAACTCGCAAAACGGCCAGTCTCCATCGGCTTTCAAACGCGTATCGACCTATGGGATGAAGAGGGCCTCGACCTGCTCGCGCGTGCTCACTGCGTGTCATTCGAGTGCGGCATCGAGAGCATCACCGATGAAGGTCGCCACGCTCTCAACAAGAACTGCCGCATCGACACAGACCGAATTACAGAGCTTCTGCTCTATGCGCGTCGCCACATTCCGTGGGTGCAGGCCAACCTCATCAAAACCGCAGAAGACGATCCCGCCCTGGTCGCGGCGTGGCAGGCAAACCTCAAAGCCAAGGGTGTCTGGGTATCTGAACCTGTCCCCATGTTCCCCTTCCCCGGCAGTCCCGAGTACGTCACCACATTCGGCGCGCAACCGGATGAACAGGCATGGGAACGCGCTCACGATTTCTACCTCCAACTCTTCAGAGAGAGAGGCTTCAGCGACATCCAGGAGCAGCAGCCGCTCAGCCTTGCACAGTTGGAAGCAACGGACACGAACGCATTGGAGTTCGCATGCGCGTCCTGATGACTACCGACACAATCGGCGGCGTCTGGACGTTCACGAAAGAGCTCACCACCGAACTGTTGCAGAGCGGCTGCGACGTAACCCTCGTCAGCTTCGGCCGCCCTCCCTCTCCGTCGCAACGAAGCTGGTGCGAGACCGCCGCGCAATCCTACGGTAAGTTCTTCCGCCACGAGTTCTCCTCCATCCCGCTGGAGTGGATGGATAGCAACCGCGAAGCTTACAACTCCGGCGAACCGCTACTGCTCCATATCGCCCATGAGTTTGGACCCGATATTTTCTTGAGCAGCCAGTTCTGCTTCGGTGCCCTTCCGCTGGATGTGCCAAGGATCGTTGTCGCGCATAGCGACGTCCTCACCTGGGCAGAAGCTTGCCGCGAAGGCGCCCTACAGCCTTCTGAATGGCTGGAAACCTATCGCTCAATCGTGGTCAGAGGACTTGCGAATGCGACTGCTGTCACAGCGCCAACGCAGTGGATGCTCTCCGCGCTTGCAGCACATTTCCGACTTCCAAAAAATAGCTACGTGATCTACAACGGGCGCACACTTCCCCCTTTTCTTCTGGATACCATTCGTAAGCATCAGGCAATCACTGCGGGAAGATTGTGGGACGAGGCGAAGAACCTCAAGCTGCTGAAAAACATCACTTCTCCTCTGCCGATCCTTGTAGCCGGAGAGATAAAGTCCCACTCCGCGACGCTGGCTGGCGACGTCGGAGCTGCAACGTTCATCGGTCCACAATCCGAGGATGACCTGCTCACGCTCTTCCGCGAGAGTGCTATCTATCTCTGCACGTCCATCTATGAGCCATTCGGCTTGGCGCCGCTTGAAGCAGCCGTCTGCGGCTGCGCGGTCGTCGCCAACGACATACCAAGCCTCCGTGAAGTTTGGGGGGATTGCGCTCTGTACTTCGATAGCCCCCCTGCCCTCTCATCGCTTCTTGCGCGCCTGACAGAAGGCTCCGATCTGCTCGCCGATGCGCAGCAGCGTTCCAGGGCACGAGCACTCAGCTTCACCGCCACCCGCATGGCCGCCAACTACGTCACTCTATTTACCCGCTTGTTGGGCAGTGGAGAGAGCAGAGCTCATGCCGCGTAGATTCAGGATCGCCTACATTGCACACACGCTCCGCTCCGATTGGAACAACGGCAACGCACACTTCCTGCGCGGTCTGTGCAGAAGCATGGGTGAACTTGGCCATGACATAACCGTCTTCGAAGCGGAAGAGGATTGGTCCGTCTGCAATCTCCGCGAAGAAGATCTCGGCGAGCATTCTCTGCGACAATTTCAGACCACCTATCCGGACTTGCGAATCGTAAAGTATCAAGCCGAGCAGCGGCACAGTACAGCATTCTGGCGTGGTGCTCTTCACGAAACAGAAGTAGTGATTCTGCACGAGTGGAACCCGCCGCAACTTGCACATCTTCTCCTTGATCTCAGGGATGACCTGAAGTTTCAATTGTTGTTCCACGACACGCACCACCGCGCGTCATCTTCGCCCGAGCAGATAAAGCTCTTCGGTATCGACCGCTTCGACGGGGTACTCGCATTTGGCGAGGCGCTCCGTGCAATCTATCGTGAACGCTTTGAATTCGCTCGGGTCTGGACCTTCCACGAGGCTGCGGACGTGAGTGTCTTCCATCCAATCCCCAACATGAAAACGAAAGCAGACGTCGTCTGGATTGGCAACTGGGGAGAGGGCGAACGCTCCAATGAAATACGCGAATTCCTACTCGCACCCGCAGCTCAACTCCGACAGTTCCGTTTCAACATCTACGGCGTTCGCTATCCCCAAGAGGGTCTACGCGCGCTCCAGGATGCGTGCGTAACCTACTGTGGCTACCTCCCGAATCTTGACGCTCCACGCGTCTATTCGGAAGCTCGTCTGACAGTGCACGTTCCCAGGCAGCAGTACACCGGCGCGATGACGGGCATCCCCACCATCCGTGTTTTCGAGGCTCTCGCCTGCGGCATCCCACTTGTCTCCGCCCCTTGGCAGGACACTGAGAACCTCTTCCGCGAAGGAGACTTCTCCTGGGCACGCAATGCCTCCGAAATGGCGAGCACCATGCAACACCTGCTTGAAGATGTGGACGCGGCGAAGGCGCAGGCAGCAAGAGGACTGGAAACCATACTTGCACGCCATACCTGCGCACACCGGGCCGAGCAGCTAACGTCGATTTGCGAGGAGTTGACCCGTTGAAAATATTCGCCTTTGGATCGAGCATCGTATCGTCTTACTGGAACGGCGCAGCCACCTACTATCGCGGTTGCTACAAATACCTCGCCCGCCTCGGCCACAACATCACCTTCGCCGAGCCCGACGCCTACGGTCGACAGCAGCACCGTGACTCCGGCGATTTCTCCTATGTCACGTCTGTCGTCTACCGCCCCACCGAAGACCTCGACGCCATGCTCTCGATGGCTGCGCAAGCCGACATAGTCATCAAGCACAGCGGCATCGGCGTTGATGACGCGGTTCTCGAACGCCGCGTCCTCGAATGCTCATCGAACAGTCTCGTTTTCTTCTGGGATGTTGACGCCCCCGCGACACTCGGTCGCATGGAGGCCAACCCCACCGATCCCTTCCGTGACGATGTGCCTGGCTATGACGCCATACTGACGTACGGCGGCGGCCCCATGGCGCGCGACGGTTATGTCGGCTTCGGCGCGCGCGCTTACTACAGCATGTACAACGGTCTCGATCCGGACACGCATCAACCCGTGACTCCAGATCCTTCCCTCGCCTGCGATGTCGCATTTCTCGGCAACCGTCTTCCCGATCGTGAAGCCCGTGTCGACGAACTCTTCCTCCGCGCCGCGGCCCTCGCACCCGATCAGAGCTTTCTTCTCGGCGGAGAAGGCTGGGGCGATAAGCAGATGCCTCGCAACGTTCGCTGGATTGGCCACGTCCCAACCGCAGACCACAATCGCGTAAATTGCTCAGCCGGCATGGTCATGAACATCAATCGAAATTCAATGGCGGACTTTGGATTCTCTCCGCCTACCAGGGTCTTCGAAGTCGCCGGTGCCGGAACCTGTCTGCTCTGCGACGACTGGCCAGGAATATCAG
>CAZZYB010000100.1:0-10315 GCA_964658125.1 uncultured Acetobacteraceae bacterium
GGCCTTTAGGCCTCAATTTTCCAGGCGCTGACACCCGGCCTTTCATCATCGCAACACGACTTTAGGAGTACGAAAAATGGCTGAATCTCTCGGAGTAAGTATCACCAAGTCGAACGAACCTTTGCCCCCCGGCGTCAAGCTTCCCATCTACATGGACAACCATGCGACCACCCCCCTCGACCCCCGGGTCCTGGAAGCCATGATGCCGTACCTGACGGGCATCTTCGGCAATGCCGCCAGCCGCAACCACAGCTTTGGGTGGGAAGCGGAAGAAGGTGTCGAGAAAGCTCGCGAGCAGATTGCGAAGCTGATCGGCGCGACCGCCAAGGAGATCATTTTCACGTCCGGCGCGACCGAGTCCAACAACCTCGCGATAAAGGGTATTGCCGAAATGTATCGCGAGCGCGGCAACCACATCATCACCCAGGTCACCGAACATAAAGCCACACTCGACACCTGCAAGCGTCTTGAAAAAGGCGGCTACCGCGTAACGTATCTGCCGGTGCAGGCCGACGGGTTGATCGATCTCGAAGACCTGAAGCGCGCGATGGACAAGGACACGATCCTGGTCTCGATCATGTACGCCAACAATGAGATTGGCGTCATCCAGCCAATCAAAGAAATCGGCGCGCTATGCCACGAGCGCAACGTGCTCTTTCACACGGATGCGGTGCAGGCCGTGGGCAAGATTCCCGTCAACGTGATTGCGGACAACATTGATGTGCTCTCGCTGAGCGGGCACAAGGTTTATGGACCTAAGGGCGTTGGCGCGCTGTATGTGCGGCGACGCAATCCGCGTGTCCAGATTTCCGAGCAGATCAACGGCGGCGGTCATGAGCGGGGAATGCGTTCGGGAACGCTGAATGTTCCGGGCATCGTCGGCCTGGGCGCGGCTTGCGAGATTGCCGGCGCGGAGATGGAAGCCGAAGGCAAGCGCGAACAGGAACTCCGCGACTACATGCGTGCGAAGTTCGAGAAGGCGCTGGACTATGTCCACGTCAACGGCAACATGGAGCACCATCTGCCGGGCAATCTCAACATGAGCTTCGTATACGTCGAAGGTGAGAGTCTGCTGATGGGCATCAACGATATTGCGGTGTCGTCGGGCTCGGCCTGCACCTCGGCGACCTTGGAACCGAGCTACGTGCTGAAGGCTCTCGGGCTTGGCGACGATGTGGCGCATAGCTCGATTCGCTTCGGACTTGGACGGTTCAACACGAAGGAAGAAGTGGACTATGTTTCCGACAAGCTGATCGACGTCGTGCAGAAGTTGCGCGAGCTCTCGCCGCTGTACGAAATGGTGAAAGAGGGCATCGACTTGACGAAGATCGAATGGGCAGCGCACTAATGTTGTTCAACACGCAAGAAAAGTAAACGGGCCGGCTGCCAGCAGCCGGCCCGTTACTTTCGCTAGAACGGTGACAACGTGCCAGCACCTGGCCTGGAAAGTTGATCGGCAATGTTCGAACGCTACACGGAAGAAGCGCGGCGGGTCATCTTCTTCGCGCGGTACGAGGCCAGCCGTCTGGGCTCGCCAGTTTTGCAAACCGAGCACCTATGGCTCGGCTTGTTGCGCGAGAGCAAGAAGGCCGTGCGGCGTCTCGCCCCCCGCGTGACGGTGGAGGCTATCCACGAGCGCCTTATGCGGCATGGCCCGAACGGCGAGCGGATCTCGCTTACCGTGGACCTGCCACTTTCGGACGAAGTGAAACGAGTGCTTGCCACCGCGACCGCGGAGGCGGATGGCCGTTCCCAGCGTTACATCACGGATGAGTATTTGATCCTGGCGCTACTGCGTGAGGACATCCCGGATGGCCCTGATGGGAGCTGACAGATCAAGCAATGACCGCGGGCTTGGCGTCGCGGGTGGCCACGATGATCAGTCCGATTCCGAAAACCAGCAGCGTGGACGCCAGGAAAAATGGAGATCCCTGCCAGGGAATCACGGCGTGTTCGCCGATGGATTTTGAGAAGACCCAGGTAAGTAACCCGGGGCCAATCAGTCCAGCGATGCCCCGCAGGGAGTTTACGGCGCCCTGAAGCTGGCCTTGCTGGCTGGGCGGAACGTTGCGCGACATGATGGACTGCGCGGCAGGCCATGCCACGCTCATCAGGTTGAGCACCGGTATCCCAATCCAGATGAGCAGACCTACCTTGGTGAACCCGAAGAGGAAGTAACCGCAGGCTCCGCCGATGTAGCCGAAGATCATGGCGCGACGCTCTCCGAGTTTGGCGATTGCGGGCTTTACCAGCAGCGCACCGTAGATACCCGTGAAGATGCCGACGACGGCAAGCGACAGTCCAACGGTGCGGTCCGTCCAACCGAAGCGGGTGTCGGCGTAAATGACGTAGACGCTAAGCAGCGATTGCTGGGCTATGTAACCAAGCAGCAGCACGCCCGCGAGGGGAACCAGACCCTTGGCGCTACGGAATAATTTGAGCGAGCCGACGGGGTTGGCGCGCTTCCAGGAGAAGGAGTTGCGAAGCTCCTTCGGAAGGGATTCGGGTAGGACGAAGAGACCGTACATGCCGTTGGCAAGCGATAGGCCCGCGGCGACCCAGAAGGGCAGCCTGGGGTTGACGTTGCTCAGTACGCCCCCGAGCGCTGGGCCCAGCACGAAGCCGATACCGAATGCGGCGTTCAGCAGGCCAAAGGCTTGGGCACGCTTTTCCTTGGAAGTGACGTCAGCCATGTAGGCCATGGCGGTCGGGACTGACGAGGCGGTCAGCCCAGAGATGATGCGCCCAACGAACAGCCAGGGCAGGGTCGGGGCAAGCGCCATGACGATATAGTCCAGGCCCATGCCGAAGTTGGAGAGCAGCACGATGGGGCGGCGGCCGAAACGGTCCGAGAGCGAGCCGAGCACCGGGGAGAAGAAGAACTGCATGGCAGCGAAGAGGGTTCCGAAGATGCCGATCATTTTGGCGCCGGAGACCGCGTTGCCATTCAGAAAACCGGTGATAAGGCGGGGAAGTACCGGTGCGATCATGCCCAGGGCAAGCATATCCAGAGTGACGGTGAGGAAGATGAAGGTCGCGGCGGCGCGTCGGCCACCAGGCGCTTCAATGGTTGCGGAAGCGTCCTCGCCTATCGGCTCAACGACTTCGGGTTCGCTCAAAAGCGGGTTGGGAAGCTCTTCTGCCATGAGATTGCAGTATAGGGGGAACGCAGGAATAAACACGCAAACCCGTGATCTGGCGCACCGACAGGCATGGGAGTATCATCTAAATACGCGAGGACTTTCACATGGCATATAGCGATAAAGTAGTCGATCATTACGAAAACCCCCGCAATGTGGGCACGCTCGACAAGAGCTCATCGGAAGTTGGCACCGGCCTGGTCGGAGCTCCCGAGTGCGGCGACGTGATGCGTCTGCAGATCAAGGTAAACCCCGAGACGCAGGTCATCGAGGACGCAAAATTCAAGACTTTCGGCTGCGGTTCGGCCATTGCTTCCAGCTCGCTCGCAACCGAGTGGGTGAAGGGCAAGACTGTGTCCGAGGCGCTGACGATTTCTAACACAGACATCGTCAAGGAACTGGCGCTGCCACCGGTGAAAATTCACTGCTCGGTGCTGGCGGAAGATGCCATTCGAGCCGCTATCGGCGACTGGAAGAAGAAGAATGGCGTAACGGAAGAAGCCGGCGTCGCTGTCGGCGCTCACTAGTACCAACCCCGGCTACACAGCGGGTGCCCCATTCTTTCGCCGCTCAATGCGAAGGAGTGGGGCGCTTTGTTTGGCGAAGCTTTTGCTCCGAATCGGACGCTTCACTCATCTAAATTTCGTTATGTCTACCGTGTCCATCTCGACCAGCACTTCCCAATCGATGAGTGCCCCTACGCCTGCGGCTAACAAAGATCCGCTTGCCGGGATGACGCTCTTGACGGCTGAGGGTCAGCAGCCTCGTGCGAAGGCTGCGATCGAAATTACGAAGAATGCGCTGAAGCGCATACGGGTGGCGATGGCGAAAGAAGGTATCTCGCCCGATGCAGGTGGGTTGCGCGTCGGGATTCAGGGTGGCGGCTGCTCGGGGTTGAGCTATAACATTCGCTTCGACACCGAACCACGGCTGAAGGACAAGACGTTTGTTTTCGGCGACGGCGTTGAGACTCCGGGCGATCCTTCTGGCGCAAAGCCGGTAAAGATTTTTGTAGACCCGAAGTCGTACCTCTACCTTGCGGGGATGGTGCTGGACTTTGAAGAGACCTTGATGCGGCAGGGGTTCAACTTCATCAATCCGAACTCGACCAAGAGCTGCGGGTGTGGGTCGAGCTTTTCGGCGTAGCGATCTTTTCCACCGATATTACCTGTCAGGTACTTCTGTATCGCGGAAACCACGGGTTGCGTGCCTATCCTATCGGAGAGGCGTCAACGCATGAAGTATCGCGATCTGATCAAACGTATTGAGCAAGATGGCTGGCAATTTATCCGTATGACTGGCAGCCACGGTCAGTACAAACATCCCACGAAGCCCGGTCTTGTTACCGTCGTCGCGCGCCCTGGAAAAGATGTACCCATCGGCACGCTGAAGAGTATCCTGAAGCAAGCTGGTCTGGAGTACGCAATGCTTGAATACACGGTCATTTACGAACGCGGAGATGATGGTGGTTGGGGCGCTTACGCTCCTGATCTACCCGGCCTTGGTGTCGTCGGCGATTCGTTCGAGGATGCCGAACAAATGATTCGCGAAGGCATTTCAATTCATATCGCTGGATTGAAAGAGTTCGGTTACCCGGTGCCCGAACCAAAAACGATATCAGCCCGGATTGCGGTCGCCGCCTGAACCTTATTCCGCCGTCGTCGGTTCGATCATTGCGCGCACAACGGCTACGGAGTTCGCAGGAAAGTTTCCCAGCTTCGCATGTTCGCGGACAGTATCAGCATCCGGCGCAACATAGATGCAGTAGATTTTGTCGTCAGTCACATACGACTGCACCCATTGAATCTGTGGGCCCATGCTGCTGAGCACGCCGCAGGAGGTTTGCGATATACCTTTCAGCTGCTCAGCGGTAAAACTCCCAACACCCGGAATCTCGCGTTCGATGACAAACTTCGGCATGGCTTTCTCCTGAATTCTCGAGGATGAAGCGACGGAACAAGTCGATGGTATCAAGCCGCGCAGCGCGGTGCTACCCTTGACGCAACGACCTCGGCGGAGAGCAGACACTTGGATACCCACACCCTGGAGACGCTCTGCCTCTTCCTTCTGATCGTCGTTGCGCTGTTCGCGGGGATGGCGAAACGGCTGAACGTTCCCTATCCGATCCTGCTGGTGCTCGCCGGGCTTGGGATCTCGCTGGTGCCGCATGTGCCCCGAGTTCCGCTGAACCCTGACCTGGTCTTTAATGTTCTTTTGCCGCCGCTGCTTTACGCCGCGGCCTGGCAGACGAACTGGAGAGAGTTCCAGCGGAACATCGTTTCCATCTCAATGCTGGCCGTGGGGCTGGTCGGCTTTACGGTGCTGGGCATTGCATTCTTCGCCGATCACTTCATTACCGCGCTCGACTTCAAGAGCGGATTCCTGCTCGGCGCCGTTGTCGCGGCTACAGACGCGGTTGCAGCGACCTCGATTGCTCGGTCGCTCGGGCTCTCGCCTCGCGTGACGGGCCTGCTCGAAGGGGAGAGCCTCCTGAACGATGCGACGGGTCTGCTGGCGCTGGAGTTCGGACTGGCACTGCTGCTGAATGGAACGGCTCCCTCGGTCACCGAAGGCAGCCTGCGGCTCGTCTGGCTGATCGCGGGAGGCATCGGTACCGGGCTGCTTCTGGGCTACATCATGACCTTCGTCGAGCGCTGGATCGAAGATGGTCCGCTGGAGATGGCGGTCAGCATCATTGTCCCGTACGTGGCGTACCTCGCCGCCGAACAGGTTCGTGCGTCGGCGGTGCTGGCCGTGGTGGCGTGCGGCCTCTTCCTCAGCCGTCGAAGCACAGGGTTCCTGACAGCGTCGGCGCGACTGGAAATCATGAGTGCGTGGAAGGCCCTCGATTTCATGTTAAACGGCATCGTTTTCGTGCTAATCGGACTACAACTCCCCTACATTCTTGCCGGAATTCGCGGCTTCAGCGTGTGGACTTTGTTGCTATATGGCGCAATTTTCAGCTTAATGCTGATCGCGCTGCGCATGATCTGGGTCTTTCCAGGAGCCTATATTTCCGCATGGATACGCCGTGTAGTGTTCCGCTCGGATGTAGCGATGCCACCGACAAAAAAGAACATTTTCGTGGTCGGGTGGACTGGTATGCGCGGCGTCGTGTCACTGGCCGCCGCGCTGAGCCTGCCCACAACCCTGAGCGACGGCGTCCCGTTTGAACAGCGCAATCTGATCCTTTTCCTCACCTTTTCGATCATCTTCGTCACGCTGGTGATGCAGGGGCTCAGTCTTCCACCGCTGATCCGATGGCTTGGCATTGGAGGCAATGCTGAGGAGCAGCAGGAAGAGTTGACTGCCCGCTTCCGCGTGCTTTCGGCGGCAATTGCTGCGATCGAGAAAGCACCGGCTTCGATGGACGAACCAGAGCTTCATGATGTCGAAGACCTGCTGCATCGGTACAAGCATCGGCTGGAGGCGATCACGGTCTTCGACCGGATATCGCATTCGCCGGGCAGCGTCGATGAGCAGGCACAGATTACGTCGGAGCGTCATCACACGCGATCGGAGTTGATACGGCAGATCATTGCCGTGGAGCGACGAACATTGCTTGAGCTCCGCGACGAGGGGACCGCGGGAGACGATGTGCTGCGGCGGCTGGAGCGCGAACTCGACCTGACGGAGACCCGATACGAGACGCGGGACTAATCGGATATTCTTAACTGGATGAGTCCAGACGCTGAAAACAGCTACTTCGCGCAGTTCGAGTTGCCGCGCCATCTCCATATCAATTTGCCCGCGCTGGAGAAATCTTTCTATGCGCAGTCGCGTAAGCTGCACCCCGACCGGTTTGCGTCCAAGTCACCGCCGGAGCAGGATGCGGCCTTGGCGGCGAGTTCGCAGCTCAATGATGCGTATCGCACGCTGCGCGATCCAATCGCTCGGACGGAGTATCTGTTGTCGCTCGAAGGCGTGCAGATGGAAGAGCAGTCGCGTGCTGCGACGGACGCTGCGAAGGCCAGCGGGACCGAAAAGAAGCAGGTTGCGCCGCCGGATCTTCTGGAAGAGGCGTTCGAGCTAAATATGCAGCTCGAAGAGATGCGCATGGACGCTGATCCAAATACTCGCCGCGATCTTGAAGCGGCGCGGGACAAGTTTGCGGCCATGCTGGCGGACTCGCAGCAGCAGCTTGAGGGGCTTTGGACGAAGTGGGACGCAGGTGTGGACGCTGACGATGTTGCGGCGAAGGAGCAGGCGCGGGATGCGATGGTCGCGCTGCTGAACCGGCGGAGCTATATACGGAACCTCGTCCGGGATGTAAACGAGGCGCTGGGATAGTGGGTTAACCAACTGGCGTCCCAGGGGGTATCACAGCGTCCACAGGCGCTGAATCTGCTATCAACGAGAGATGAAACTGTTCCGCTTGCTAGCCGTTATCGCGATGTTCACCAGCCTGCGCGCCGCGGCTGAGGACAACCCCCCGGCATGGACCACACCGATCGCGCCTTTTCATATCGTCGATAACGTGTACTACGTTGGCAGCCAGGACCTTGCGGCTTACCTGATTGTTACGCCCGCGGGCGACATCCTGATCAACTCGAATCTTGAGAGCTCGGTTCCGCTGATTAAACACAGCGTGGAGCAACTCGGTTTTCACTTCACGGACATCAAGATTCTGCTCATCAGTCATGCGCACTTTGACCACGACGCCGGTAGCGCCGCGATCCTGAAGCAGACCGGCGCAAAGTACATGGTCATGGACGCGGATGTCGCCAGCGTGGAGGACGGCGGCATTACCGACTTTGCTTACGGCGGCAAGCAGCAATATCCTCCGGCGAAGGTAGACCGCGTGCTGCATGATGGCGACAAGGTGGCGCTGGGCGGATCGATGCTGGTCGCGCACAAGACCCCCGGCCACACGCGCGGATGCACGACCTGGACGATGGTTGTGAAGGACCGCGGGGTCAATCGCAACGTTGTGTTTGTGGGGAGCTGGAATGTGAACCCGGGCTACCGTCTCGTTGCCGCGGGTGGGAAGCCGGCGTCGTATCCGGGCATCGCCGCGGACTACGTTCACACCTTCGAAGTGCTGCGTTCGCTGCCCTGCGACTTCTTTCTGGGCGCGCACGGGGTCTATTTCAACATGTTGGAGAAGCTGAAGCGCGCACCAGCCGAGGGCAGTGCTGTCTGGATCGATCCGGCCGGCTACAAAGCCGCTGTCGCGGAACGACAGCGAGCTTTCGAAACCGAACTCGCCAAACAAAAAGCGGCTGCTAACTGACGGCAGGTTTGACGGCCCGCTCGATTTGTCCGAGATGGTTGAGGTCGTGTCCGGCCATAGTTTCGACGATGGTCCATACCGTCATGTCGCCGCGTTCGGGATGATGGACGGAGAGCCTCTTTTCGTCTTCAGACAGGCCCTTCGCGAAGGCCACGTTCCATGCCCGCAGCGCAGCGAAGGTGTCGAGCGCCGCAGCGATTGAGTACTGGCCGTACTTCTCTGCCCAGTCGTCCTGGTCGAACGGCTGAATCTGGACACCGGCCAGCGCCTGCCGCAGGCGGAATGCGAAGGCGATCTCGCAGTCGGCAAGATGTACGAGGATCAGGCGAATGCTCCATTTGCCTGGAGCGATGGGAGCGTCGGCGTCCTCCGGACAGAGACCGGAAGTCAGCGAGGCGAGCCGCATCGGCGTCGCCGAGATGATATGGATAGGATCGGCGTCCCCGAGAAATGTGGCGTAGGGATTTTGTGTCATGAAGGCTCCTGGTTATCCGGGTGTGCCCACGGGTCGTAGCTTCCGATGGACCACACATGGCCTTCGAGGTCGCGGCACGAGAAGGCCTTGCCGCCATATTCGGGGGACGTCAGCTCCTGCACGATCTCCGCGCCGGCAGTTTTCGCTGAGGCGTAGACGGCCTCGCAATCCTCGACGACGAGGTACAGGCCGGCGGTCTGACGGCCGGCAACTTCATCCGGCTGCACCATGATTTTACTAAGCTCTCCGTGATCCATGACCGAGCCGAGCATCAACATGCCCAGTCCGTGCGTGAGCTGCGCGTGCATTACCTTACCGTCGGGACCGTCGTAAACCGCCTGCTTCTTGAAGCCGAAGACGCGCACCAGCCAGTCGATGGCTGCATGCGCGTCGCGGTAACGCAGACTCGGTATGAGGGTGGAGCCCTGAGGATGATTGCTCATAGGAGCATCATCGCGCCCAGGCGGTAGCTCTGTACAGTGGAAATCGCTGGTTCCGTGACGAACGGAAGACTAGTCGTCGCCGCCGCCGCGGAAGGTCCACTTGCGCACTGGGCCTACGTCTACGTGGACGAACTGGCTGACCGGGTAGTAGCCAACGCCACCGGCCTGAAGGCTGAGCGCGATATCGCGCAGCTTGCGGGTAGCCACGCCGGGGATGCGGATGTCGATCGCCTTGGCAAGGGTGTGCTGCGAGTTCTTCGCGACGCCGGTGTTCGCCGAGCGAGTGCGGAGGAAGTTGTTGCTCCACGGAGTGCGGTAACCGCAGACAATGTCCACGACAGCGTTCGGCTTGTGCAGCCGCGTGAGCAGGTTGTGCAGCAGGTCGAACTCCTTGGGATCGTAGTGGCTCTCGTCCTGGGTGCGGTGGTCGCGGAGGAAGAAGTTGAGCTTCTCCATGGCGGCGGGCAGGTAGGTATCGCCGATGCGGTAGACGACGCTTAGGGATTCGTTGGTATGGAGGTGGTGCAGATTGAGGGTGTATTTCTGTCCGATGAGGGTGGCCGCGGCGGGATCCCCCATCTCACCCGTTGCCACTTCGCCCGTGCTTAGGTTGCTTGCTGCGTGAGAGGGAACGACGACGAAGAACGCAACGAGCAGGGCGATGGCTGCGCCCGTGCGGCGCAGTGTACGCAATGAAAATTGCGATGCCTTGACGATCACTCGGGAGGTCTGGTGCAAGATCAAAATTTGTTCTCCAATGGGAGGGGCCCGGGAATGCAGTGACGCTGCGAATGGAATCCTCGAATCGCCATTCGCTCTATTCATTCTAAAGGTTGTGATCAGAAAAGTGGAGTTCTGGCCTGTAATCTAATTGTCACGGCTACAACTTTCGCTGCAAGAGAGACTATGAAACTCACCGACACACAGGCCCGCATCCTGGGGGCGCTGATTGAAAAAGAAATTACCACTCCGGAGAACTATCCGCTGTCACTGAACGCGTTGCGGAATGCTTGCAACCAGAGCT
>CAZZYB010000101.1:0-10240 GCA_964658125.1 uncultured Acetobacteraceae bacterium
TGAAGGGCAGGAGATGGTGTTTATGAATGGCGGACCGGCGCAGCGGCTGACTCCTGCCATCTCATTTTTTATTCGCTGCGACTCGCAGGCGGAGATCGACAGCTACTGGGATAAGTTGATGGAAGGCGGTGGGAAGCCTGTGGCCTGCGGCTGGCTTACTGATCGCTTCGGGTTGAGCTGGCAGGTTGTGCCGCGGAATATTGATGAATTGATCAATCATCCGAAGGCGATGCAGGCCATGATGGGGATGATCAAGATGGATATGCCTGCGCTGGAAGCTGCCGCGCGCGAGGACTGACCCGGACTAGCGGGTCGTGTCCGTCTGCTGCGATGTTTTGGCTGTGCGAATCAGATTCGCTAGCTTTAGCGAAGTCGAACGCGTGAGGTTCGCTCCAGCCATTGCCTCTAACTGCGCGAGCGCCTGCCGGTGCTCTTCGGGGTTGCGGGCGGAGGAGCAGTCCGGAGGTACGTAGATGTCGAAGCCACGCATGTTTGCGTCATGCGCGGTAACGGTGATGCAACTAACGGAGGTGAGGCCGGTGAGAATGAGCGTCTCTACCTGGAGATGCTGCAGCAGCACTTCGAGCGGGGTCATGTAAAAGCCCGAGTGCATGGGCTTGAGGACGAAGTAGTCTTCGCTATCGGGTAGCAGCGGACGGACGAACTGCCCGCCTTTGGCCTCCAGGCAACGACCCACCAGGACTTCCTTTTCGCTGCGCCAATCGCCGAAGTTGTCGTTCACGTAGAGGACCGGAATGCCGGCCTCGCGGGCGCGCGCTTTGAGTTTTACGAGGGCGTCTCGCATGGAGAGGGCGCCTTTGAGGATGGCGTCGCCATCGGGAAAGTGGAAGGTTGTGAGGACGTCGATCAGCAGGAGCGCGACAGGCACTGGCGAAGGACGCGTCTGGGCATGCTTGCGAGACTTCATGACTTTTGTGATGCTTTTGCCGGGGATGGAGTAGCCGCTAAGTGGCCTTGGTCAGCGCCGGGATTTTGGCTTGGCTTTGGTTTCGAGGTTGAGGGCTACTGCTGCGCGGATGAGGTCTTTCAAAGCTGGCTCGTCTATGTTTTCGCCTTCGCGGATGTCGATGGCGCGGCGGACGTTTCCATCCAGGCTGGAGTTGAAGAGATTTGCGGGGTCGGGTAGCGCGGCGCCTTTGGCGAAGGTGAGTTTGACGACGGCCTTGTAGGTTTC
Organism: uncultured Acetobacteraceae bacterium; assembly: GCA_964658125.1. Taxonomy (GTDB): domain Bacteria; phylum Acidobacteriota; class Terriglobia; order Terriglobales; family Acidobacteriaceae; genus Granulicella. The sequence continues at coordinate 1,196 of CAZZYB010000101.1, forward strand.
GCCCGTACAGACGATGCCGCTGTGCGAGAAGACAGGGACGCCGCGCCACTTCACCTCTTCGACGATTTCCGGGTCGGCGCCGTGGATGAGTTTGCGAACCTTCGCCAGGGTCGTGCCACGCCAGTCTGCGAGCGCGACGATTTTCGCGTCGATGAGTGCGGAGGCTGACTCGACTTGGATGGGCGCTTTCATGTGGATCTCCATTCCCAAGGCCGGTACGGACATGGATGTCTCGTGCGGTTGAGGGAATGTTACCGCAGGCTCAGTTGAGAGCGCGGCGGTCACGGGAGGTATCCGGGGCGGAATGCGCTTTGTGAGAAAGTTTATGACGGAGTTGTAATTAGGACTGAATTCGTCCGAGATTTTGTGTATATTGTGGATATCGGACTGAACCAGTCGGAAATGGGATGTTGGCGTGTGAGTTCCCCCCGCGCTGTGACGAAGGCGACGGTGCGCTGTGAGGGCAGCCGCCGCTAACGATAAGGAAAACAACATGAAACAGCAGTTTTTGCAGAGAAAGACGAGGCGCGGCTGGGAGCTGCATTCGGGATTCAAGCGTATGGCGGGCAGCGCGCTTTTGATGGCGGCAATGACAGTGGGGGTAGGTTTGGCTGCGGCGGAGGGGCCTTCTACGACAGCGGGTGAAGCGAATACCACCTCTGCGGATGGGGTGCCGCCGGCACCGATGCCGGTGAAGCGGTTCAAGATTGCGGATGGATCGCTCGATCAGGCGCTGGAGGCTTTCAAGGCTCAGAGCGGCGTCGTGGTGACCGTGGATATTCCGGCGACGAAGCTGGCCACGTTCCACTCGAAGGGTGCCGATGGTGTCCTGGCTTCCGATGCTGCGCTGCGGTTGTTGCTGGCCGACACGGGGCTGAGCTTCGCGTTCGATGGAGTGGACAAGGTGACGGTGGGGTTGAAGCATACGGAGTCAGTGGATGTGACCTCGACGCTGTCTGATTCGGTGGCGATGGGCAAATTTACGGAGAGCCTGATTGACACGCCGCAGACGGTGGAGGTGGTGCCGCAGTTTGTGTTGAGGGACCAGCAGAATCGATCGTTGACGGATGCTATACGCAATGTGCCGGGGATCAGCATTGCGGCGGGTGAGAGTGGGGCGCAGGGGGATAACCTGACGATTCGTGGGTTTACGGCGCGCAATGACATTTTTCTAGATGGGATTCGCGATTTTGGAAGTTACTACCGGGACAGCTTTGATTTTGACCAGGTGGAGGTGCTGGAAGGGCCGGCGGGCGTGCAGTTTGGGCGCGGTTCGACCGGCGGGGTGATCAACCAGGAGAGTAAGGCTCCGGCGGCCGACAAGTTTGTGAATGTGAATGCGGTGCTTGGAACGGATACGACGCGGCGCGTGACCGTGGACGTGAATGAAGGGTTGAGCGAGGCGGCAGGTGGGATTGCTTTTCGGCTGAATGCTCTGGCTACGGAAGGTGGGGTGGCGGGACGGCCGTTCGCTGAGAATCGGCGGTATGGGGTGGCGCCGTCTGTGACGTTTGGGATGAACTCGGCTTCGCGGGTGACGCTGGGGTACTTCCACTTTTCGGAAAACGATACGCCGGACTATGGGCTGCCGTGGTTCTATAACGGGGTTGCGCCGGGGGTGAATCGGCACTCTTACTTTGGGTTTCCGGAGAACAACTATCTGCGGACCAGTGATGACATTTTGACACTGAATGCGAACAAGGCGCTGGGGCTGAACGTGGATGTACACACGATTGCGCGTTGGGCGAATTATCCGCGAAGTGTGCAGATTACGGAGCCGCAGATCTGCTCGAATGCCTCGGTGAGTGTGCCGGTGGGTGGATGGGTTGCGGCGCTGCCGACGTCGTCGGTGACGGGGGCGGCTTGCCCGTATACGCCACTGAATGTGAATCCGGCCAGTGTGGCGGTGAATAGAAATCAATTGCAGATCACGAGCGTTGAGGGTGAGCTTTGGGACCAGACAGAAGTTACGGCTCACTTCAAGGCGCTGGGGATTCGGCATAACTTCGCGGGTGGTGTTGAAGGTGGGCGCGAGGTTTCTAATCCCGTGCGGACGAGTTACACGGTTAATAAACTGAATACCGTTCCGTCAACTACGTTGTTGAGTCCTAATGCTGGTGACGTGTTCGGTGGAACCGGATATATTTCTGCGATTACTCATGTGACCAGCAAGAGTGCGGGAGTTTATTTCGTCGACACCGTGCATCTGGGTAAATTGTTTGAAGCTAGCGGCGGGGTTCGATGGGACCACTTCGATACTCTGTTTAGCCTTTACTCGCCGGCTACTAGCGTGGTGGGTGCGGCTCCCACGAATGCTCCTGGAGTTGTTATGCTGGCTACGCAAGTGGTGGAGAAGCCCAGCTATCGGGCGGCGTTTGTGTATAAGCCAACGGCGCATGGGAGTGTTTACTTCGACTATGGAACGAGCTTCAATCCTTCGGCGGAGTCATTGAGCCTGAGCGTGCTTACGTCTGTGCTGCCTCCGGAAGAGAATGAGACGTATGAAGTGGGGGCGAAGTATAGCTTGATGCGGGATCGGCTGAAGGTGGAGGGCGCGTGGTTCAATACGACGAAGCTTAATGCGCGCGAGACTGATCCTACGAACAGCAATAATATTCAACTTAGCGGTAATCAACGGGTGCGCGGGTTTCAGACTAGTGCTGTCGGGCGGCTTGCGGGTGGGACAGACTTGGTCCTGGGTTATGCGTATTTGTCGAGCGCTGTTACAGCGTCGGCGCTGTTCCCTACTTCTGTGGGATATCAACTGGCGAATGTGCCGAAGCAGACGTTCAATGGGTTCCTTACGCATAACCTTCCATGGCACATCAGTGCGGGTTTTGGCGGGAATTATGTGGGGTCTCGGTCGGCTAGTTCGTCGGTGCCTTACGTGCCTACCAGCTTTGGGCCCGCGACTACGTTTGCTGCCGGAACTGCTCCTTGCAATGTGAGTGCAACGGCGGCGATCAAGTGCTATCAGGTGCAGACCGTGGCGATGAAGCAGGTGCCTGGTTATTGGGTTTTCAACGCTATGGTGAAGCGGCCGATTACGGATCGACTGGAGCTGCAGGCCAATGTTTACAACATGTTGGACCGGTTCTATATCGATCAGCCACATCCGAGCCACCTGATTCCGGGGGCTGGTTTGAGTGCGTTAGTCGGGGCAAATTTCCGGTTTTAAGTGCGAAATGAGGGGGTTTGATGCTGATTATAATTGCCGACGTTTTGTCGGCGAAGCAAGTGGCTGCGGCGCGCGCGAAGCTGGATGCGGCGGAGTGGACCGATGGTCGCGTTACCGCGGGTTACATGGCGCAGGAGGTGAAGCGGAACGCGCAGGTTCGCGAGGGATCGGAGGCGGCGCGGGAGGTGGGCGAGATGGTGCTGGCCGGGCTGGCGCGGTCGCCGTTGTTTATGTCGGCGGCGCTGCCGCTGCGGGTGTTTCCGCCGATGTTCAACAGCTACTCGGGTGGGCAGACGTTTGGGACGCATGTGGATACGGCGATTCGGCAACTGGCTTCTACGGGTCAGCGGATTCGGACGGACCTTTCTGCGACTTTGTTCCTGACGGCCCCTGAGGATTACGACGGCGGTGAGTTGATCGTTGAGGATACTTACGGGTCGAACAGCGTGAAGCTTGCGGCGGGAGATATGGTGCTGTATCCGGCTACGAGTCTGCACCGGGTTGAGCCGGTCACGCGGGGGGCTCGGGTTTCGAGCTTTTTCTGGATACAGAGCATGATCCGGCAGGATTCGCAGCGGCAACTTTTGTTTGATCTGGATGGCGCGATTCAGCGGCTGGCTGGGTCTCCGCAGGGGCAAGAGGAGGCGGTGAAGGCGTCCAGCGTGCAGCTTACGGGGGTGTATCACAACCTTCTGCGGCAGTGGGCAGAGATGTAATATGCCTGACCTTCGGCGGGTGTCCCGTCGAAGAGTGCCCTCGCCACCCTCATGGCGGGGGCATTTTTTTGATTTCTTCTCTGACTTCCACTTTTGCGATGCAAATGGTGGGTGAAGACCGCGAGAGGAGTGTCCAGGGTCGAGCGGGGTTGGGGTCAGTTTTGAGTTCTAAGTTTTGAGTTCGAGGTATGGGCCAGGGCTGTTAACCGACATGGCCTTTGACTCGGTGGTACTGCGCCCGTACGATCAAGCATCTCCTAAAGGGACCCATATCATGGTTGGAACGACGATCTCGCACTACCGCATTGTCGAGAATCTGGGCGGCGGCGGGATGGGCGTCGTCTATAAGGCTGAGGACATCAACCTGGGGCGGTTTGTGGCGTTGAAGTTCCTGCCTGCGGATGTGGCCCAGGATGAGCTGACGCTGGAGAGGTTTCGGCGCGAGGCTCGGGCGGCTTCGGCGTTGAACCATCCGAATATCTGCACGATTTATGAGATCGATACGCACGATGACCTCTGCTTCATTGCCATGGAGTTTCTTGAGGGCATGACGCTGAAGCACCGGATCGGGAAGAAGTTCATCGAGACCGAGGCGCTGCTGGAACTGGCGATAGGGATTGCGGATGGTCTAGCTGCCGCGCATAGCAAGGGAATCATCCATCGCGACATCAAGCCGGCTAACCTGTTCGTCAGTCCGAATGGGCAGGCGAAGCTGCTGGACTTTGGTTTGGCCAAGGTTGCCGGGAGTGCGGCTGAAGCGGATGACGTGACAGAGACGCTGCATCCGGAGCAGCTTACGAGTCCGGGAACGACGCTCGGGACGATCGCCTACATGTCGCCCGAGCAGGCGATGGGAGAAGAGCTGGATACGCGCAGCGACCTCTTTTCGTTTGGGGTTGTGCTGTACGAGATGGCGACCGGCGTCCAGGCGTTTCGGGGCGGAAATACCGTGGTGCTGCTGAAGGCGATTGTCGATGACGAGCCGACGCCGGCGGTGCGGCTAAATCCTGGTCTGCCTGTGGAGTTGGAACGGATTATCGACAAGGCGATGGAGAAGGACCGCAACCTGCGCTACCAGAGCGCGGCGGAGATGCGGTCGGATTTGCAGCGGCTGACCAGGGACACGACACGGCGTCGATCGAAGGGAAGGTCTTCTTCTACGCGCGGCGAGAAGAGCGGGGATCTTGAGGCGGGGACGCGCGTGGCGGTCCCGAAATCGAATGCCCGCAGGGGGTTGTATGTTGGCGCTGCTGCGGTTGTTCTGCTGGCGATTGGAGCAGCGATCTTTCTATTGCGCCGCTCCAATCCTGGCGTGGTTCCTGGCAGTGCGCAGTGGGAACAGCTGACATTTTTCACCGACTCGGCGGTGTATCCAGCCCTGTCGTCGGATGGACGAATGCTGGCGTTTATTCGTGGCAACAATTCGTTCATCGGGCTTGGAGAAGTGTACGTAAAGCTCCTGCCGAGCGGAGACCCGGTGCAACTTACCCACGATGCGAAACCGAAGCTGGAACCGGCGTTTTCGCCGGATAACTCGCATATCGCCTATAGTGTGGCGGACCCATGGGATACGTGGGATGTTCCTGTGCTGGGTGGGGACCCGCACTTGATGCTTCCTAACTCCTCGTCCATCCGGTGGATCGACGGAGGCAAGCGGCTGCTGTTTTCGGAGATCAAAGAAGGTCTCCACATGGGAGTTGTTACCACCGATCTGGCGCGGGGGGACAGCCGCGACGTATACGTTCCGGAGGGCAATCGGAGCATGGCCCACCACTCTTATCTTTCTCCGGATGGACAGTGGGTGCTGATCGTGCAGATGAATACTCTGGGCCAGCTTCTGCAATGCCGGGTTGTGCCGTTTCAGGGTTCGAAAGAAGCGAGGCTGGTGGGTCCTCCGAATGGAACGTGCCTTTCAGGGACTTGGTCGGCTGACGGAAAATGGATCTATCTGACCGCGAGGACCGATGACTTTCATATCTGGCGGCAGCGGTTTCCGGATGGAAAGCCCGAGCAACTGACGTTCGGACCGACGTCGCAGGAAGGGATCACGATGGCTCCGGACGGCAAGTCGTTCATTACGTCTGTGGGTACCCAGGACCACACGGTCTGGCTGCATGACAAGGATGGAGAGCACCAGATCTCGTCCGTGGGAGATGCGTCCTCACCCACGCTTTCGCCGGACGGATTGAGCCTGTATTACTTGATGACATCGGACCAGACGGGCGTGCCCGAGTTGTGGGTTACAGACCTCGCCAGCGGCAAAGCGGACAAGGCTGTGCCTGGATATGGATTTCAGCGTAGCTCCCTGGATAGACAAAGTTACTCGATATCTCATGACGGCAAACAGGTGGCGTTTACGATGATCGACAAGGAGGAGCGGTCGAGTTTGTGGGTTGCACCGACCAATCGCCGCTCCTCTCCGCGACACCTGGCGTCCGCGGCTGTGGAGGACACACCGTTCTTTCTGCCCGATGGCGACATTGTTTTTCGAGCGTTCGAAAACGGGTCAAACTATCTTTATCGGATGAAGGGCGACGGCAGCGACCGGCACAAGGTGATCCCGAATCCGATCCTGGAGCTCAATGCGGTCTCACCTGACGGTCGCTGGGTTGTCGTTGGGTCGACGAACGGCAATGAAGAATTTACTGCTTCGCTGAAGGCGGTCTCGCTGGATGGCAAGCCAAGCGTGACACTATGCTTCTTGAATTGCACGCTGCATTGGGACTATACGCAGAACGTTGTTTTCATTAGTCTGCCGAACACGCGGGATGGAAGTTACGAGGTGCCGGTGGTACCGGAAACCGGTCTGCCAAGAATTCCGCCAACCCCAATCGCGAGGCTACGCGACTTCGGGGATGCGAAGTCCATTGGATGGACCGTTAATTCAGCAACAAGTCCGCAGGTTTATGCGTACACACGGGACAATATTCGCCGGAACCTTTATCGCGTTCCTTTGCAGTAGGGTGGCCCCCCTCCCCTCCCCCCCTACTTTTTTGGGGTAAAGTCTTCGGGTGATGGGACTTAGGGGTGGACTTCCGGTGCGGGTTGTGGGTAAGTATTGAAAATAAAGGTGAAGTTTTGCAAAGTCTTCAATTGATGGGACTTGGGTGGTGGTGTTCCTCCTTAAATGATTGACGCCCGTCAGTGGACGGGCGTGCTTTTGCTGTCTTTATTATACGGGTCGTGTCAAGGGTTTGTTGAACGGGTCTCTCCGTGAAGGGGGTGGCTGGATCCTGGGACTGGCGCTGTGGTGGCGATCTTCTCGAAGGCGGCGATGAGGGTGTCTGCGCCGGTGAGGCTCTCTTTGATGGGCGGGGCCTGGAGGGAGGCTTGGTGGGCGGCGCGGCTCGCCCAGACTTCCGTGATCCAAAGGACATTTTCGTCGGCTGCGTCTTCGGCGACGATGAAGCTGAGGCAGCCGGGGATCGTGTGGGAGTCATCGCCTCCCATGAGGTTGACGAGTTCGGCGCGGCGTCCGGGGGCGGAGGTGAGTTTTACGATGAGACCGTACATGGCGTGATTTTCTCACGGGTTTATGCCTGTCGTTGGTAAGGTTACTGAGACTGGGTCTTGATCAGAAGCGCGTTTAGAGGACTCACTTCGTTTCGTGTAACACGCCAGGCATCGATTCCGCTCTATGACTGTTTTGCAGCAGCATAGAATCGCGGAGGTTCGCGGAAGGGTTCTACGGTAATGCGCTCGTAAACGCTTGGCATCTTGGGAGTCGGCGTTTTCACTGTGATCCGCCATTGCTGGCTGCCCACGCTACGACCTCCGCCAAAGCCGGGCGGTCCTTGTTGAGCAGAAACCGGTGCTCCTCTTTCAGGCGCTCAAGTCCGCCGGGGGTGATGTAGTTCTTGACGTGCACTGCCGGCGAGTCGTCTTGTGGTCTTCAGGTAGAGCCTTTACGGATTCCGTACTATTCCATCGCTGAATTCGGCGGGTTTTCCCGATGACAGCGGATAAGGGCCACTGTGAGAGATAGTAAACGGGTACGCACTCATGACGCGGCTTCATCGCGGCAGGAGTGGGATGGCGTCGCGTGTTGGCCTGCCAACGGGCGGCTAATCGCGGATCACTGTAACCGAAAGCTGGTCAGGTGGTGGAGCACTCCCAAACTGTTGGTGCACATGCGCTTGAGCTGCTGCCTTCGCCTTCGCGATCTGCAATTCTTCGTCGTCTTTGTGCGGGTCATTGGGATTAACTCTGAATGGTGGAAGCACCGCTACAGCGCCACTGGGTTGATTCCAGATGATCTCAATCTTCATTGTTGATCCTTATGTGGGGATGTACTAACTAGACCCTAGCCCTAAAGCTTGCACAGAGCAATGGGGAGCGACGCAGGACGTTCATCGACTTCCTTTGGTGGGAAGATCAGCATCGGCATCAATGAGCGCATTATCGCCGATGCACTCATCGAGGTGTGCTTAGTACCGCTAACTCGGCTTCCCGTCAGCGATGGCTGGTATATGCAGTTCTGCGTGCGCGAACGCCCACATCTCAGGAGCGAGATGTGGAGCATCCCGCTTCATCGCGGCATGAGTGGGATGGCGGTGCATCCGGGAAGAGCGTTTATGGGTACTTAGGCGAAGAAACATTACGAGGTTCTACAGGCCAACCAAACTTGAATGCGAGTGAACGCCTGATATGGGGATCACTGTGGAAGGTTGAATCGCTGGCCGCTCGTACCGTTGAAGGATTGCATACGCGAATATCTCTCACTTTTCAGTTCGTAATCTTTCGTGAGATACAGCAGGGAAATTTCCTTTAGCGTCCCTTCCTGAAAATCACCCATCGACGTTTCCAGGCTGTACCTATCTAGGTAGCCATCCACTGGACGCACGTATACCTGCATTCGGGCGTCACTACCTTTGTTCTCATAGAACGCATATGCGTCGGGACTCAGCTTACGGCGAGTCGAGGAACCGGCTGCTGTTTTCGTGACAGTGTCGCCGCTTACTGGCGCGAGAGCCGCCGAGACAGCGTTCTCCATAATGCCTTCGCTCTGCAAGCGAGACGAGGAGAGAAGGTTTGGCTTTGGCCCGATAGGCGGTGCTGTTACTTGTTCATTGTGAAGCGTCGTAAGCAACAACTGGTACTGTTCTTCGTTGGTGGGATCGTCACGGAGATCGACGCCAATTTTGGTTTGTA
>CAZZYB010000102.1:0-7967 GCA_964658125.1 uncultured Acetobacteraceae bacterium
GTCAACGAGAGTTTGATGCGGCTGCGCAAGCGCAAGACTTCGAAGACTGTTTCGATGGACCAGGACGTTGAAACCCAGGAAGGCTCGATTCCGCGCGATTTTGCCGAATGGAGGCCAAATCCGGAGCAGATTTACTCCCAGGGTGAGCTGGGCGACATTCTGCGTAAAACAATTGCGGGTTTACCTCCAGGTTTTCGCACCGTTTTCACTCTGCGGGACATCGAAAACTTGTCGACAGAGGAAACCGCAGATGCCCTTGGGCTAAGCGTCCCTGCGGTGAAGTCGCGGCTGCTCCGTGCGCGTTTACAATTGCGCGAGCGTCTCAGTCGATACTTCCGGCAAAAAAATGAGGCCACGAAGTGAACTGCACGGATTTTCTCGCTAAACTAACGGACTTCTTTGATGGCAACATAGAGCCTGAGCTGCTCACCGAGGTGAAAGAACACCTCGGGGCCTGCCATCATTGCGAGGTGGTCGTGGATACCACTCGCAAGACGATTGAAGTCTACCGTGGTGCGGAAATCTATGAGTTCCCCGACGAGCTTAGTGTGCGTCTGCGGTCGGCGATTATGGCGCGTTGCGAGAAGGCCGGAACGACACCGAAGGCCATGCCCGCGAAGCCTGCTTCGCAATAGCAAGGGGCGACCCGAAGGCCGCCCTCACGCAATGGCCTGCCGACTTACTTCACAACGGACTGGAACAAGGGCGAGCTCAACAGGCTCGCAAACTGGCTGTCCGACGACGAGTAGGCGACGTTCAGCGTCCCGGAACTGGAGTCGATCTTCGTCTCATCGAGCGCGGACTTCTCCATGGGTGACCCGGAGGTCTTGCGCATGATCATGACGCCCTTCATCAGCGTCGCAGCGGTAGCCGCCGTCATGCTGTCGCCCATGACAACCGACATTTCAAAGCGCACGCCGTTGGCGAAATCCATCGTGTAGCGAGCGCCTTTCATGCGGTTCTTGACGGTCTCGTAGTCTGCAAGCTGAGCGGCCTCGCCCAGCACGCCCTTCATCATGGTCTGCGTGCCCTTCTGGTCGAGCAGGCTCCAGACGGCTTTCTGGTCGACTGCGGTCATGTCATTCATCATGTCGCCGTTGGCGAGGAAGTTCGGCGAGATGCCGTCGCGCGCATCGATGGAAGCTTTCACGGCTTCGCGGTCTCCGAACACCATCGTCGTCTGGTTCAGGAAGGCGACGCTCATGCCGCCCGTACCCATTGGATAGAGGCTGGTGTTTCGGACGTTGAAGGGCTTGGTCTTGTCCTTGGCGAACTTCGCCATGATGTTCGCGGAGTGGAACTGCCCCTGCGCGATGCCGATGATGCGCGTGCCGTCGCTGCCCGGCGCACGAAACGCTGCAAACGCGAGGGTGTCAGCATCCTGATCGACCTTCAGCCCGGAGGTCTTGAGCGCGTTTTCGAGCCGCTTCAACTCCGGCGGCAGGACGCGATCCTTCAACTGCATGGCGGCAGGCGAGTTTTGCATGGCCTTGTAGTCCACCACGATAATCTGCTGCACGTCGCGCGGGATCGACGCCTTCGCATCCCCGCTAAGCTGCGCTGCCTGTGCACTCACCGGCGCCAACGCCAGAGCCACGGCTGCCGTCCCATACTGCCAAAAATTCAAAGTCTTCAATGTGTTCACTCCTGGGATTCCCTTTGCAACCTGCCTCGCGGCACGACACTCTATTGTTTCGTGAATCGACCCGGACGGCAACTTTAGGGCCAATCCAGCGGCTTCTTCAACCGGCATTCCAGAACCTTCTGGTCCGGATCGAAGTCCACTGTTTGACGTACCCATTCCGCATTCGGTTCATAGGCCGGCTCAGGAATCAGACCTATCAGTTCCGCTTCGGCGATCCCGACACCGTGTTTTGCCGCAATCTTGCACAGTGTGTCGAACACCATACTCATGGGCGTGTGCCGGAAATCGGTGATGTTCATGCTGACCTGCGGACGGCCGTTGGCCAGTACACCCATTGCCTTGACGCCTAAAAGGCCTCCATTGGAAGCGCGAATGTCCTTGGCGATCGCGCGAGCGACGCTGACGTCCGCCTCGCGCCGCTCAGGCCAGGGAGCGCTTCCTCGCTGCAGGTAGACATTGTATGCAATCAGAAACTTACGAGCCCCCACGGCGCTGGCGCCCGCAGTGCGATGCAGCTCCGGGCCCCCTACGTCTGGACGGCGGGTCGCGTCGTTCATCACATCTTTTTTGAGGCCTTCGAACTGACCGCGGCGAACGTCTTCAAGGTTCACGCGGTCGGGCCGGGCCGCCGCCGCTTCGTAAAAGTAGACTGGGACATTGAACCGCCGCCAGATCGCCATCCCCGCCTGCCGGGCCAGCATCGCACACTGGCCCAGAGAAACCCCGCTACAGGGCACAAACGGAATCACGTCCGCCGCTCCAATGCGGGGATGAACACCACTCTGCTGGGTGAGGTCGATCAGCTCGGAAGCCTTGCCTACGCCTCGGATGGCCGACTCCACCACCGCCTCGGGCAATCCTGCGATGGTTACGACGGAGCGATTGTGACCGGCATCCAGCGAATAATCGAGTAGATGTACACCGTCCACTCGCATGGCGCGGATAATCTCGTACATCTTCTCCGCGTCGGCGCCTTCTGAAAAATTCGGCACGCACTCAACAATCGGCCCTTCACTCATCTGCTTCCCTGCTTATTTCTCTGCGTACTGTTGGCCCACATGCTTATTTGCTGCTACTTCCACCAGCTATAACCTACTGAGAATTGCACACTTGAGTTAACGCCAGGATTCTTGTCGCCAAGGCTGGCACTGGAAATATGAACGCCGTTGGCGCTGAGGTCGATCGACCGGCGCGGCGCGACAAAGTAATGTACCCCAATGCCCCCCTGGGGAGTGAAGTTCCAGACGCTGGTGTCGGCGGAAGGACCCGTCTGCGTGGGGTCAAGGTAGTTCAGACCACCCACCGCCGGGTATTTGTGGTTAGTCCAGACCACTCCGCCTGCGGCCTGTATCCATGGCATCAGGCGCTGCCCATGCGTGTAGTTCCAGCGCAAAATGATGGGCGTTACGCTGGCGCCAGTAAACCTTCCACCCACCGTATAAGGTGCCGTGCATTGGGCAGGATTCAGGACGTTGGCCGGGCAGGAAATTCGCTGAAACTTCGGAGTGATCGACTGCCAGAACGGAAAGACTTCGATGCCATATTCGAAATTGCCCTTGAAGAGGCCGTGGCCGAGTTCGGGGGTCAGGGTTTTGCCGACATGTCCGCCAGCGAGGGAAAAGCTGAAGTCGGTGCGGTCCTGAAGGCCGACGCCGCCCTGCACCAGCAGACCGTACACCCAGGGTTTGCGATTGGCCTCAGACGCGACGGGTGAAGAGAGCGGGAGCCAGCTCGCGCTGTGCTGTCCTGCCGCCGGTTGGGCATGGAGCGTCGTCGGAAGCATCGCACAGCAGACCGCGGCAAGCAGCAGAAACCTCTTCATCGTCCCTCACAGTCGAAAGCCGCCATCGGATGGCGGCCTTCGCATCTTCGTTCTCATCGTATCGCTAAGCCGCAACCGTTTCTTCGTCCATTTCCAGGTTCGAATAAACATTCTGCGTGTCGTCGAGATCTTCAATCGCATCCAGAAGCCTCATCATCGCCGTCGCCTGAGGTCCTTCGAGCTTGGTATAGGTCGACGAAATCATCGTGACTTCGGCATGTTCCGGTGTGATTTTGGCTGCTTACAACGCGTTGGTGACCGCTTCGTAGTCCGCGGGCGACGTGATCACTTCCCAGTTCTCGCCCTGATCGCTGAGGTCTTCCGCACCGGCGTCGAGGACGATTTCCGTCAGCTTGTCTTCATCAGCCGCCGATTTCGCGACGACGATGACACCCTTCTTGGTGAACATGTGCGCCACAGACCCGGGTGAACCGAGGTTGCCGCCGTTCTTCGAGAACGTATGCCGAATCTCGCTCGCCGCGCGGTTCTTGTTATCGGTCAGCACGTCCACCAGGATCGCTACGCCACCGGGGCCGTAGCCCTCGTAGGTCATCTCTTCGTAGCTGGCGCCTTCGAGTTCGCCCGTACCCTTCTGGATGGCTCGCTTGATGTTGTCCTGCGGCATGTTCTCGGCCTTCGCCGCAGCGATGGCGCCGCGCAGGCGAGGGTTGCCGTCAGGGTCGCCACCGCCGCCCTTGGCCGCGATGGTGATTTCCTTGATGATGCGTGTGAAAATTTTGCCGCGCTTGGCGTCCAGCGCGCCCTTCTTATGCTTAATTGTTGCCCATTTTGAATGGCCGGACATGCTTCAAACCTCTACTGCTTAAAATCGTCTCCGCACGTCAAAATCCAATGTAAACAGTGGACTTCCGCACGTCTTCGTCGCTGCAAATTGTAGCACGCAGAGGCAGCCGCTAACTCAGATCCGCTCCGGTCCCATCAGCTCTTCAATCGTCTCGCGCCGCCGGATAAGCCGCGCCTTTGCGCCCTCCACCAAGACCTCTGCCGGACGCACCCGCGTGTTGTAGTGCGACGACAGCGACATACCGTACGCGCCTGCATCGAGCAGCGCCAGCAACTCTCCGGCTCGCACTTCGGGGAGCGAGCGGTCCTTCGCGAAGAAGTCGCCCGACTCACAGACCGGCCCCACGATATCCGCAACAATCGTCTCGCGATCAGTCTGGGTCACTGGCCAGATCTCATGGTGCGCCTGGTACAGCGCGGGACGGATCAGGTCGTTCATACCGGCGTCGGTGACGACGAAAGTCTTTGACCCGTTCTGCTTCACGTACAGCACTCGCGTCAGCAGCGCACCGGCCTGGGCGACGAGGAAGCGGCCCGGCTCCAGCAGCAGGTGCGCGCCCAGTCCGCGAGCCGCGCCGGTGACAGCCGCGGCATACTTCTTCACGCTGGCTTCGGGGTCGAAGTCGGCGTTGCCGTACTCGATCCCGAGGCCGCCTCCGGCATCGACGTAACGAATATCCATGCCGTCCGACCGCAGCTCTTCGACCAGCTTTCCCACACGCTCGACCGAGGTCGCAAACGGCTCGATGGTGCGGATCTGCGAGCCGATGTGGACACTCACCCCCGCCGGCTCGACGCCATGCAGGGTCATGGCGCGCTGATACACCGCGCGCGCCTTCTCGATGGCGATGCCGAACTTGTGCTCGCGCAGGCCGGTTGAAATGTACGGGTGCGTCTCCGCGAAAACATCTGGATTCACCCGCAGCGCGATCCGCGCGACTTTGCCCTTCAGCGTCGCACGCGAAGCCAACACCTCAAGCTCGGCCTCGCTCTCCACATTGAACAGCAGGATGCCCGCGTCGAGCGCCGCATCCATCTCCCAGATCTGCTTTCCGACTCCAGAGAAGACGACCCGCCCCAGCGCCTCAGGGCAAGCCCGCCGCACTCGCTCCAACTCACCGCCGGAGACGATATCGAATCCGCAGCCAAGTTCGCCGAGCCTCTTCAGAATCGCCAGCGCGGAGTTCGCTTTCACCGCATAACAGATGGTGTGCGGAACAGCGCCCAGCTCCGCCGCCAGCAGCCTCGTCCGATACGCAATCGCGTCCGCGGAGTAAACATAGAGCGGCGTTCCAAACTCCTCTGCCAGCGCGCCAAGGTCGACCATCGCAGAATCAGCGCCACACGGCCGTGGCGACGCTACTTCACTCACTGGGCAGGCGTGCTCCCGGACGGATTCGCCGCATATTGCGGCGGTGGCGGCGCATAGGGCGCAGGTGGTGTCACGTAGAACAGCGGAGCGTTGGGCATGATGATCCACGCGGCGATGTACGCGATAAAGATGAACACGTGGCCGAGCACGAAGAGCACAACGGCGAGCACGCGAACCAGCGCTGGGTCCCAGCCGTAATGGTCGGCGATACCGGCGCAAACGCCGCCGATCATGCGACCGTACAGCGGACGCGTCAGCCGCCGCGAAGCGTAGCCCCAGGCCTGGACCGGCACCGGACGGCCGCAATGGCTGCAAAAACGCGCATCCTGGCTAATCTGTTGATTACACGCTACACAATACATTTCGACCTCCCGAAACCACATTGTGTCATACGCCCCGGCCCGAAACTTTGTTCCCTTCCGTCGCCCCAGATTACCTGCCGCTGTAAGGGTTCTTCAAATACTTCCTCGCCGCATCCGCCTGGGACTGGTCCCCGCCGCCCGCCGAAGCCATCTGGTACATCCGCACCGCCTGCGGCCGGTCTTTCAGCAGGTCGTACATCTGGCCGGCATTCAGTTGCGCTCGCTTGCGCAGCCAGTCGCTGCAGTTCGGCTGCATGGCTGCGGCCATGTAGTTGATTGCAGCCTCCTTGATATCGTTCTGTCCGCGTTGCGTGTCCGCCAGGCCGAAGTAGGCCATCTGCAACCTCGGATCGATGAAGAAGCCCTTCTTCTGCGCATCCGCGAGCACCGCTTCGTACTCGTGCAGCGCCGGTTGGGCCTGCCCCGAATCCTTGTACAGGTTTGCCACTTCGAGCCGGAACAGGTAGTCGTGCGGGTACTGTTCGGCCAACCCGCGCTGCACCTGCAGGGCTTCGAGATACTTCGCATCGTGGCGTAGAAACAGCGAGAGCGCCGTGCGTGATTCGACTCCGGTCACCACGCCGTGCGCGGCGGATTCACGCAGCAGCGCAAGGCCCTGCTCCTTCGATCCGCTCACACCAATGATGCCGATCATCATGCGCAGGAATCGCGGCAGGCTGGCCACCGCGAACTGCTGAAGCCCGATGGCCATCTTGGCGTCCGCATACTGCGGATCGATCTTCAGCACAGACTCGCTGTCGTTGCGCGCCTGCAATCCCTGGTGCGCGGCGGTTGCGAAAGAGTGGTCGGCAAGCGTGATGAAAGCCGCATGCATGCCGCGGGCGTATCCCCTCGCAAACAAGGCATTCTTATCGTTCGCGTTCTGCTTGATGCGCTGGTCGCACATCGCGACGACCCGGTTGGTCAGGCTTTCGATGGTCTCGCGCACCGCCGGTGCGACCCGCACATCGCGCTTTGTAGAGAGAAAGCTGTCGTGCGCGTAGTACGTCGTGTCCAGCAGGTCCTGGTGATAAAGTTCGCGAAAAATCGTGCCCATCAGGACGTAGTCCCACGCCATCGGCTCCTGCGGGTGGGCCTTTGTCACCTCGTCAAACAGATGAAGCGCACCGTCGTAGTCGAGGATGTAAAACCGCTCGTAAGCCGCTCGCACCGTGGGGTCGAGGTTCAGCGGATCGGTATGCGCGGCGTTCTGCGCGGCAGACACTTCTCCCGACAGCGATAGCAGCAGTACCATGCCCACCGCCATCCAGGAACCGAATCGACGACCAGCCACCTGTTACCTCCAGAACCTGTCTTTGACTAATGCAAATACACTATATTCCTCATCAGCGAGAAACAGAGGGGCCGGCTGCTTCCGCCTCGAGGCACCGCCATGACTCGTCTCGATCTGCTGAAGATTCTCATCGGCCAGGCACGCGTCCATGGCTTCGACTTTCGCCAGTGGTATACGCGCTGTCTGCGATTGCCATGGAAAGGGCCGAACGCCGCCATTACCGTTCTGGCCAGCCACCGCCACTACTATTCCCTGCTCTTCCATCACGATTTCGCGCAGTCGTTCTGGAAGGCAGGCGAGACGATCACGTTCCAGGTGCCTGAGCAGAGCTTCGAGCGCCGCATGCCCGATGGGTCGATCCGGACCATCCACCGCAAAAACTTCATGCGCCGCAGCGCCCGGCCCGATGCGTGGCGGTATCACCTAAGCCAGATGGCTCTCGCGGAAGAACCGCTGCGGTACATGCGGAAATATTTGCGTGTTGAAGAAGAGCTTCTGGATGACCTGGAGCCGACGGACATCATGGCTGCCGCGACGGTCCCTGCGGCTCCACCAAAGCCTGCTCCGCGACCGGCGCTTGCGACTCTCGCCCTGGCGCGCAAGGCTGCTGAACGGCGCGAGCGCGCCCTCGCCGAACTTCCCCTGCCTGTGAATTTGGCGGCCAATAA
>CAZZYB010000102.1:7977-10237 GCA_964658125.1 uncultured Acetobacteraceae bacterium
ACGGCGCGGCCCGCGTCTGCCGGGATCGCGCTAGCGCGGCGCTCCGAGTTCGGCCAGCGCACGCTGCGACGCCTTCAGCTGCTTCGGAATCGGGTCAAGCTTCAGCACCTGCGCATACTGCTGACGGGCCTCGTCTGCCTTGCCCAGTTTGCGAGCGGCTTCGGCCAGCGCGAAGTGCGTGTTGGGGTCATCGGGCTGATACTCCACCGCATCCTTTGCCCGGTTGTACGCGCCCAGGTAGTTGCCGTCTTTCCAGTAAAAGTCGGCGACGGTCAGGTCGTTGGACGCACGCGACTCCGGAGTCTCCGGGTTCACCTTGGGCGGCTTCTTGCGGTGGCTGGGAGACTTCGTGTCGTCGCCACTGCTGCCGGCATCGGCGAGCGGACCGGGATCGTCGCCGGGGTTGAACGCATTTCCAGAGCTGCTGGAGCTTGAACTGCTCGAACTCGCCGGTGGAGCGTCCGGATCGCCCGGATAATCCGGCAGCGGAGCGTGCGGCTTCTTTGCCTGGCCGGGCGCATCAGGAGCGGGAGCATCGGGTACCGCGTCCGCAGGCTTATCGGCAGCAGACGGTTCCTCTCCCGGAAACGGAAACCGCTGCGCGGTCGACTTGGCCGGCGTCTTGTTCTGGGCAGGGTCCGCAGGCGCGGTCGGGCAGTCTGCAAGACTCTTCGTCGGATCGGAGCACGGTCCCGGCGCAGGCGCCTGTCCCCGCGCGGCCACACCCCCTGCCAACATCACGACGCCAAAAACCGCTGTAAGCTGCATCTTCATCCTCTCCATTAGACGCCGGTCCGCGCGTCCCGGATAGAGGCTCTCCTGCAAATTCGTGAGGTCAAAAACTTACTTGCTATACTCAGCGCCAGCATGGTCTCCAAAGCAAACCACCCTCGCCTGTTGATCCGCTCCTCCGATATCCACGCCGCCGGCTGCTACACGCTGGACCCCATCCGCCGAGGCGCGACCGTCCTCGAGTACGACGGCCCACGCATTTCCAAATCCGCCGCCGACGAGCGTTACGCCGACCGCGTCGTTACGTATCTGTTCGGCTTCGAAGGCTCGACGGACGTGATCGATGGCTTCGGTACGGCGATGTTCATCAACCACTCCTGCGCGCCCAACTGCGAGACTGTCGTGGCGGACAAGCGCATCTTCATCAAGGCAGTCCGCGACATCGCCGCGGGTGAAGAGTTGGTCTACGAGTATCACTTGTATGACTCGGACGACGATGACGCTAACTGCTATTGCGGGGAGCCGAAGTGCCGGGGAACGATGTTTTCGGATGAGGAAGTGGCGCGGCGGGCGCGGGTGGCGAAGCGGAAGGCGGCAAAGGCAGCGCGATGATCGATATCTATTTCACCTTGAGCCAGGCAGAGTATCTCGAAGCTCAGAAGCTAAACACGAGCAAGAATCGAACTTTCAAATGGTTTCGCTGGGGCTTGCTGGCCTTCGGACTCTTTGCCTTGGCGGTCGTAGTTCTTCGGTCCCCTAACCGATTCGACGCTGATGCGTTCACGCAGTTTGCTCCGTTCTTCACCATTGTGCTGATAGCGCTTTTCCTGCCCTTTATGCAGAAATCCGGATTCAAAAAGCGGTTTCTCAAAGAAAAGCAGAACTTCACCAACGCCCGCCTGGTCATGGACGAGATGGGATATCACCTCAGTATTCCTGGAGTCGGAGGTGGCATCGCGGAGTGGGGTGGCATGGATGGGTGGCTCGAAGGCAAGAGCGTCTTTCTGCTCAGAAGTGGATTGCTCATACGCCTCTTTCCCAAAGCACCGCTTGACCAGACACAGCTCGAGGAAGTGCGAGCGCTGCTAACCGAGAAGCTCGGCCCAGTTGGCGTCATGCGCAATCGCTAAGAGATGTGCAGCCACTTCCTGCTCGCGATATGATGGATCATGGCTACGATCCACATGTCGGAAATCGAAGCGGCAAGCGACTTCCCGGCCGTCATGGCCCGCGTTCGCGAGGGTGCTGAAGTCGTGATTGAGTCAGGCCACCAGCCGGTCGCTATTTTACGTCCCGCCGAGATCCCTTTTAGAACGATCTCCGAGTCCATTGCCATCATCGACGCCATCTCGAGAGAGCGGGGTTATGAAGCTGTAATGGACCCCGATTTTGCGGCCGCCGTAGAGGAACGAATCAGGAGCAGGAAGCCACGCGATCGATCTGCGTATGAAGAGTAATGCTGGCCTTGTACTCGATACCACGATCCTGATCTCGGCACAGCGGCGCCGAGAGTCGATTGGAAACCTAC
>CAZZYB010000103.1:0-10231 GCA_964658125.1 uncultured Acetobacteraceae bacterium
CCTGTGTGGCCGAGTGGCCCAACCGGCTCGAATAGAAGTACGGCGTAGCATGCTCAGCGTCGTACACCGCAGGCATGTCCTCACCTGGCAGAACGGCGAACAAATCCGGCTCACGATGCGAGAGGATCGTGAGTGGGAAATACTGAATCCGATCGTCCAGAGCGTCTTTACGCACCGGATACATCCTGACCATACTGTTAGGGAGGTAGGCAGTCGGTCGCGTGGGCTCAAGCAGGATGCTGACATTGCCGATAGTCGGATCAACCTCGTCGACCGGCTCTTGTGAGCGAAGCGGCGAACTCATCGATACTATGATCAACCCGACGGCGGCAAACCTCGTCAAAGAAGCACCGATCCTGAACTCGTGAAACTGCTGCGGTTCTCTAGTGATCCATCGGCCATGCGGTGGATTCTTCTGAGTGCACCCGAGCCGACAGTGGCGCCTACTTGACATCTGGCCGCGCCGCCCCGTCGAGCGTGATACGGTAAACGTAGCTCGCCTCTTCCTTTACTTTCGCCGGAGTATGGATGTGCAATCCGTCCGGCCTCTGCTCGTACACGATCGGCGTTTTTGAACCCAGCAGCGTCACGTCCAGGATGTGCTGTGTTCTTAGCAACGAGGAATTTATGGAATGGATCACGAGTTCATGTTGAGCAGGCCAGCCCATCTCAATGGCGTAGAGGCTACGCTCCTTCGTCGTAAAGCGGAAATCGCTTGCAGTATACGGCTTCGTATCGGCGTCGTGAAAAGAACCTTCAGCAGCCTTCGTCGGTCCCTCGCCGTACACCTTCCAGGGACGAGTGCCGTAGATCGCCTCTCCGTTTATATCGAGCCAGCTCCCGACGGCGCGAAGCACATCCTGCACCTCGTCAGGTATGGTGCCGTCGGCCCGCGGACCGATGTTCATGAGCAAGTTTCCATTCTTGCTCACAACATCGGCCAGCTGATGAATGATGAACTCTGGCGTCTTGAAGGTATCGTGTTCGATGTATCCCCAGGATTGATTGCTCACCGAGGTATCGGTCTGCCAGTATTCTGGACGTATGTCCGGTAGCTGCCCGCGCTCGATGTCCAGCAGACCCGAATGCTTCTGCATATCTACGTACTTGTAGCTGATAATGCCCACTTGCCCTCTCTTCCGAGACTCGTTGTAGTAGTACGCTGCGAATCGGGCGAGATAGGGACGGATAGACGGTTGCCCGATCCACCAGTCGAAGAAGATAAAATCCGGTTGATATTTCTGGACGATTTCAGCCGACCGCGCAAGCCAATCCTCGCCGAACGCAGGGCTGACGTAGGTCCAGTCCTGGGCCAGGTCATTTCCTCCACTTTTTGAATCGTCCTGTATCTGTGCCTGCGCTGGACCATACAAAGAGGCGTACCTCGGATCGTTCACATCAGACGGGAGTTTGCGACCTCCGTCGAAAAACCAGTCGTGTTCCACCCGATGCGACGACGCTCCGAGCCGTAGCCCTTCAGCACGGACTGCCTTCGAAAGATCACCGATTAGATCCCGTTTCGGCCCCATTTTGACAGCGGTCCACTCCGATAAGTCGCTATCGTACATCTGAAACCCGTCATGATGCTCGAAGACCGGTACGACGTACCGGGCGCCCGACAGCTTGAACAGACGCGCCCAGGCCTGCGGATCGTAGTGCTCTGCCCTGAACATGGGGATGAAATCCTTATACCCAAAATTGGTCAGAGGTCCATAGGTCGCCAGCTGATGCTTATTCTCAGGCGTGCCGCTCCGGTACATCATGCGCGGGTACCACTCGCTACCAAAGCAGGGACCGAGTAGACACCCCAGTGAACGAAGATCCCGAACTTCGCGTCCTTGAACCATTGAGGCACCTCCCACTGCGAGAGAGCCCCCCAATCCGCCCGATACGGCCCCAGAGCATCCACGCGGTCGACCTCGTCGAGGATGCGCCGACGCGGCGTGTTGAAAGGCTCAATCGATCGCTGCCATTGCCCAGCGATCTCCTCTGCAGGAAGCGACGAGGTCGGCGCTGTCTGCGCATTGGTTTGCGACACCGCAACCCTAGCCGTAACAGCGCCCAGAGTCAAAACGCAGAAGATCATACTTGCATGCTGCATCGCGGAGTTCATTTGTCTGCGAATCTTGCGCAAAGTCATCGAAACCTCTCTTATCAACAGAATCGCTTCAGCCACGGCTGGCCTGCGCGAGCCATTTACACAGGTGAAACTGATCAACATCACACCCGGGCAACAACTGGTCCCTCTCGAACGTATGCCTTGATCGTCGCGCACCTTCCCAAAGCATTTGGCGAGGGTTTGACGGTAAAGCGCCCCACGGCTGCAGGCACGATAAAGGTTTCAGCGTAATGCACGAAGAAAGGTGGAAATAGAGCGTCCGGGCTCTCCACGATGACTTCAGCACCTTCTACAAGATTCAGCACATTGACCGTTCCCTGAGTATCGTGTTCCACAAGACTGGTGAACCAGTGCCGGCGTGTTTCGATGAACTCGCGGCGATGCAGCCCTGTACGCTCTTCACGCCAGCCCTCGCCTTCTCCCACCGAAGTAATCGTATTGACCAGATGCTGTTCCACCCAGTTCGCTCGACGATCCCACTGGATATTCGGAAGCGCATGCTGGAGATGAATCGGTCGCGGCAGACCATCAAGCCCTGATCGGTTCCAGTCCCACATCTTGAACGTGAAGATGTAAGGTGTTGCGCTTATTTCGAGAACCATCGTGCCGGCTCCCGAACAGTGGACCGTGCCCGCCGGGATCAGAAAATGATCATGTCTGTGTGCCGCCATCGTGTGGATGTGACGTTCGGCCGGAAACGCACACGCACTGGCCGCAGCCCGAAGATCTTGTATCATCGCCGCCGGATCGACATCGTTCTTCAACCCCAAATAGATGTTCGCGCCCGGCTCGGCATCCAGCAGATAGTAGCTTTCGTCCTGCGTGTAGTGCATCCCGAAGTGCTCTTGAATGTATTCGGTAAGAGGATGCACCTGAAGCGAGAGATTGCCGCCACCCATCGTATCCAGCAGGTCGAACCTGATAGGAAATTCAGTACCAAAGCGGCCGTGAACTGCCTCACCCAGCAACTCGCGAGGAAAGAAGAGCACCAGATTGATCGCAGGAAGCTCGAAGAACAGTTCGTCAAAGCGCAGACGCAGGCTGTTCTCCTCAGGTACGCAGTCGAAGCACCACGCAAGATTCGGACCCTCCTCTGCAAGACCGAAGACATCCTTCATCCAACACCCGCCCCACGGGCCAGGGTCGAAGAATGGCACGAGTCGGAAAGGTCGGCGGACCACGTCCCGCAAACAGCCAAAGTACTCTCCGGCAGCAAGCATTCTCGGCATAGAGGTTTGGGTCGCGTCGAGCACATAGTCGACCCGATTCATCACCGTTGTCTTCTGCCGGTCCGCGACCCTCCAATCCAAAAAGTATGCCCTCTTGTACTTCTCAGAGGCCCTCGCATGCAGGTTCGCCAAGCCGATGTTTCCAATCAACCCTTGCCTCTGCCTCTTCTGCAACTCCCAACGCGGCATATCGACATACAGCAACAGGTCGGGTTCCATCACGAGCAACGAAGCACCCACGCCGATCACGATCCGCAGGCCATCACCTTCTTTGGGCGCAAGCCTGGCCTCGCACACCTTCTCAGCGTCGAAGAACTCCTCAAGACGAGCATGGGTCATCAACCCGAACACTGGGTCTCGCGTCAGGGCGCGATCGAAACGCTCCCTGATCTGTGTCTCCGACAGCATGGCCTCTTCACTGCAAACAATTCTCGCCGGCTGCAGACACGCCATCAAATGACTCTTGATCTCCTGTGAATCTGCCCCGGGATAACACTCGACGCACAGCGTCCCTGTCCTCTCCGGCATCCGCGCCAGGATGGCGCTGCAGATCTCCTCCCATCCTGCCGTGCACACCGTGTCCGGCAAGCCAGTGTCGACTGCGGGCGAACGGTCGTAATTGGGCGTAGGACGAACGCGGTTCATTGGTTCTCCAAGAGAGGAATGGCGCCGAACAAGGCTGCATGCGTGCCAAGCGATCCCGGCCGCAGCACTACCTTGGCTTTAGGTGTCCAGGCATGCTTATCCACATACGTTCGAATGTCAGGCAACAGGAATTGCTCGCCCTGTAGGACACCACCACCCAGCAGCACTACCTCGGGCCCATATGCATGAACCAACCCGACCACTCCCACGGCCCAGACACGCACACAGTGCCGTCTCACAGCTTCGGCGACGCGGTCGCCACCCGACGCTGCCGCAAACAAAGCTTTGAAGCCGCCCTTCAGATCTGGATAGAGAACGCTCGTCTCGATCTCCGGCCAGTCCCGCAGAATCAGCGGAAGCGCCCACGTAGAGGCTTCCGCCTCCATGCACCCGATGGCTCCGCAGCTACACAAGCGCCCATGCAGATCGACCGGAATGTGTCCTCCCAAACAACCTCCCTGCGGCTGTGACGAGCGAAACGGCTTGCCCCCCGCCATGACCGCGCAACCGATTCCCGTCCCTAACGTGACCATGATTACCGAATCGACTCCTTGTGCCGCTCCGGCGTACCACTCTCCTAATAGAGCCATCCTGGCATCATTCTCAATGCGCAACGGAAGACCTAAACTTTCCTCGCTCCAGAGCGCCAGATCCAATTGACTGGCGTCGGGATATTTTCCATTGGTACCGAGAACGCGATTTTCCCTCCAGTCGACCATCGCCGCGATGCTCACTGCGGCGCCGAGCATCGTGCTCCGATCAATCGCATGCAAAGCAATCAGGTCTTCAACATACCCCGCAATAACGGGGAGAAGCGGAGCCAGTAAGGAACCCGGCTCAATAGACAGTATGGACACGCCGAGCAACTGCCGTCCCCTCACCAAGCCGACCGCAACATGTGACCCACCCAGATCGATAGCAATGGAAACAGCCATGTCAACGGCCCCCGTTCGAAATCGTAAACACTCCAAAGACCAGAACTACCATTCCAGCGACCTGCGCAAGACGAAATTTCCGCGACACCCCGAGCCACTCGCCGGTGATGAAGCTCAGCATGCTGCTGAAGACCACGATGAGAGACATGAAGATGGGCCATTCATTCTCCGCACCGGCCGCCCCCCACATCTGCACCGCGGATCCGTAGCATGTGCTGCTACCAAACCAAAGCGTCGCCATGAGCAATGCCAGAGCGAAATGGCCTGCCGAGTTCTTCGCCGTAAACTCCCTCCCTGTCCTCTGGCGGCGTGTCAGGTAAAGACAATAGGCCAGGTTCGGGATTGCGCCACCCACCAGTAAAGGCAACCAGACAATATTCGCGGCAAACAGCGAAATGGCACCGCTCCTTGAGGCCGATTGAATCAGAATGTCACCATTGGCAAGACCCAGATTCATGGCACTCGCGCACACACCGCTCAACAACGCGATGCCGGCCCCTTTCGCCGATCTTGCTCCAGTCAGTCCGGCATCTGCAAGCAACTCATGCTCTCGCCCTCGTCCCGCCAATGTACAGAAGACCAGTCCGACCGCGATGATCCCTACTCCCGAGAGTAAGTACAGGTTTGACCCACGAGAGGTGCCACTGCTGAGAAACAGCGGAAGCAGACTGCCCAGGCAAGCCGACGTTCCCAACACAAGTGAGAACGTCGTGGCCACCCCGACCTTCTCAATCGCGATCCCGAACAGAACCTGTGCAACCCCCCAGCAAAGCCCAAACAGAACTACTGGAATAAGTGTCCTGATCCCCGCCGCCCCATAAAGTCTCCACAAGTGCGGCACAGTGAGTTCCGCTGTAAGAAGTGGAAGCCCGATCAATGCGAAGACCGTCCACACACTCCAACTCGTCTGCCACGTCCACCGCCGCATCGCTTTCATGGGGAGAGTGAACGTCGCATTCATCAGGCTTGCCAAAACGACCAGAATTATTGCCATAAGCAACGAGCAATCTTCCGATTCAGCGTCTCTTGCACACTTGCCACGTTTGGACCCATGTCCAAACAGTAGTTGGATAAGCGTTGATTTGTCAACGTTCATTGAGGTTCGGTAGGTTCTCGAAAATTTGTGAACGGGTACCGGTCCTTCAACGACGTGCTGCCATGGTAAATACGAGACATAATTCGAACGGTGCGAAGCGCACCCGCTGGTGCTTGACAATAGCAATCAGCGTTGATAGTTTTTCAGTGTTTTCGACGCGATCGTTTTTGCGATCTGTACTGCTGGACCTTTGCGCAGTATAGCGAGGGTAATGAAGTGATTCGATCCGCCTGGAAGTAGGCTGCCATAGAAAGCCGACGTGCGATTGGTGAGACTTGGTGCTCAGCAACCGTTCCCCAGAAATCTTCGAGGCCAGCTGTGTGCTTCGGACATGCAGGCGCTTGAGCGAAGCGTCGGAATGGAGCACCCGTCATGATCAAGATGAGTATCTTTTCGTTGGCCGCACTGCTAACTGCGGCCTTGTCGCCAATCTTTGTGTCCCTGAGCGCGGCGGCGCAACCGGCTGCCGGAACGATTGGGCTCGGCGCCCACTTCGTAAGGGATACGGACGAGGTGGGCGATGCGTTAGAGATCTACCCGCAAATTGTGCGGACTGACCTCGCGTGGGCGAGAGTGGAAAACGCCACTAAAGGGACGTACCACTTCTCGACCTACGACCCAATCATCACGAAATTGATACAGAACGGCGTTCAAGTTCTTTTGATTTTGGACTACAACAATGCACTTTGGGACGCGTGTGCCGTTAACGGCGGTCAATGCCAGCCCAACATACCCGCCTTCACCAATTTCGCGACGGCGGCGGTGAACCATTACAAGAGTTTTGCCGGGGGTTCCGTGAATCTGTGGGAAGTTTGGAACGAACCGAACAATTTCGGTTTCCCGGCCTGCCCTTCTAGTACACCAGCGGCTCAATGCAAGGGTCCTCAACAATATGCCCAGCTTCTGCAAGCTGTTTATCCGGCGATTCACGCCGCGCAGTCGAAAGCAGTCGTGGCAATCGCAGGGCAAACGGATGGCGCGTATGAGTATTTCTCGAAAATGGCCTCCGCAGTGCACGGTTACTACGATGTCTTCAATTACCACGAGTACGACTCCGTGGGTGACACGTGGATGGGTGGCACGTACACTCCCCCGAATACCAGCAGACTTGTGACCACAAACCAGAACTGGAAGGCTCAGCTACATCCATATGGTGATGACACTAAGCCTATGTGGATTACCGAATTCGGTGTGCCCAGCGAACTAGCAAATGAACAGAGTGGCGTCGAAACATTCGCGGGTCAGGCCTCTTATTTGACCTCCGCTTACAACACGTTGTTTCCGCCGAGCGGTGGCGGGCCAGCGCTTGTCCAGAAAGCCTTTTGGTACTCCAACGAGGATGACACGGGCGGAAGCTGCGGGTTCACAGGCTGTACTCCTCAAACGTACGGGCTATTTCCTTACCAAAGCAGTAGCAAGAAGAAGTCTGCTTATGCGTTCAAGTTGACATCCACCTCAACCAGGTTCAACGATTCCGGGTGTGGCAGCGCGCACGCTGGCCAGGTCATGACGCAGGGCGAGAAATACGCTTCGTGCAACGGCACCTATTCCCTCCATATGCAGACAGACGGGAACCTTGTCCTTTACAACGGCACCTCTCCCGTCTGGGGAACAAATACCTATGGGACCCCCGACGAAGAGGGTAATGTCGCTGACTACATAAGTATGCAGGGAGATGGCAACCTGGTGGTGTATGCCTATGGGTCCACTCCGACTGTTCTTTGGTCCAGCCAAACCTATGGAAACAACGGCGCATATCTGAATATCTCCAACAGCGGTGTACTCGCGATCTATAACCAGTCGGGCAGCCTGATCTGCAACCTTAACGGCTCATCCAATTTGTGCCCGATTTACCACCCATAAATCGAAGTGCCCAGGCCGGGCTATTCCTTGAGAACGGTCGACGGAAGTAGAGTTTGCCTCTACTCCCGTCGATTGTTGTTGTGGTTGTTGGCGGCCCAGCTGTTGCCGGCCTTGTTTGCGATCTTTTGAGATGCGTTCATCCCTTTACCAGATAACTTTCCGTCGGCGACTCCGGGAAGCCGGCGCTCTCCACTTGCCAGAGAAGATGGTGCAGCAGAGCTACCTACGCGCTAAGGAAGAGCCTACATCGTCTCGTTGCTGGAGGGGACCAAAGTATATGAAGACGTTTCAGATACAAGCGCCAGGTTTGGCGTCGCTAGTCGACAGTCCTGAGCCTACTACTCAAGACGAGAAGGACGTGCTTCTGCGCGTTGCTTTGGTCGGAATGTGTGGCACAGATTTGACCACCTTTCGCGGTAACAATGCGATGGTGAAATTCCCCCGTGTTCCTGGACATGAAGTGTCGGGAACAGTTCTAGAGGGCGGCGGAGACCTTTCTCCTGGAACAAGAGTCACCGTATCGCCATACACACACTGCGGCATATGTCCCAGTTGCCGTCGAGGACGCTTCAACGCCTGCCAACGCAATCAGACGATGGGGGTGCAAAGCGATGGGGCGATGAGCGAGTTTGTATGGATACCGCGCGATAGACTTTACACCGCCGATCTCTCTTTCAGAGAACTAGCGCTTGTGGAGCCGCTGACTGTCGGCGCGCATGCTGTCGCACGTGGCCGTGTGGCAGCCGACGACGTGGTGGCAGTGTTTGGCTGCGGCGGGATTGGATTGGGCGAAATCGCGGCATCTGCTTATCGCGGCGCACAGACCATCGCGATCGACATGGACGACACCAAGCTCAGTATTGCAGAGAAAGCTGGGGCTGCTCACACCATCCATACGGGACGGGAAGACCTGCACTTCCGCCTGCAGGAGATCACTAGCGGACGCGGGCCCGACGTGATGATTGAGGCCATCGGCTTGCCGTCGACGTTCCGGGCCGCAGTTGAGGAAGTGGCATTCACAGGACGAGTGGTGTATATCGGCTACGCCAAAGAACCTGTTTCCTATGAAACGCGGCTGTTTGTCCAGAAGGAGCTTGATATCCTCGGCAGCCGGAACGCTCTGCCGGAAGACTTCACTGAAGTCATTCGGATGCTGGAAGCCGGCATGTTTCCAGTGGAAGACGCAATTAGCCTAGTCGTCCCACCAGAACAGGCGGCGAGCGCGTTAGCGGAGTGGAGCGCCCACCCCGGCAAGTACACGAAGATCATGGTCGACTTTCGGTGAGAGATTGGAGCTAAGTTCAAAGATGCAGTTCTCCGTAAAGAACACAAGGTCGCACCGCTCTTCCGACTCTCGTGCATCGCTGCTTCCACGCGGCTACTTGATCTCTTTTGCCCTCACTACCATCATCTTCTTCATTTGGGGGATGTCGAACAATCTTACCGACATTCTGGTGCAACAGTTCAAGAAGTCTTTCGAGTTGAGCCTGCTGCAAGCACAATTCGTACAAACAGCCAATTTCCTCGCCTATGGCGTCATGGCGGTGCCCGCTGCGTTGATCACAGAACGGCTGGCTACAGGACAGGCCTGGTGACCGGCTTGGTTACGTTCGGGATCGGGACACTTCTATTTTGGCCTGCTGCTGTCATCGGGCAGTACACGCCATTCCTTATCGCGCTATTTATCGTCGGCGGTGGCGCTTCAATTCTTGAAACCGCAGCCAACCCTCTCGTCGCACAGTTCGGCGATGCCGCGACGTCAGAGCAGCGTCTCAACTTTGCCCAGGCATTCAACCCTCCTGGAACGATCCTAGGCGTACTCTTGGGTACATGGTTCATCTTCTCCGGCATAGAGAAAAGTCCCGTTGAAGTCGATTCGATGAAGCTACAGGGGACATATCCCGCTTATCTGCATAACGAAATCCTTCGTGTCGTGCCTACGTATGTTGCGCTCGGTCTTGTCGTTTTGTTTCTCGCCTTCTTGGTCAGTCGCGCTCGTTTTCCGCGGACCATCGATTCGCAGGAAAAGATAGACCCTTCGCTACGTCCGAACACAAAATGGAGCTCGTATGTTCGTCTCTTTTCCAATCGGCAGCTTATGTTTGCGGTTGTAGCCCAGTTCTTTTATGTTGGCGCGCAAGTAGGAACCTGGAGCACCCTCATTCCATACCTGCGCGAGTACACGGTCCTCGGCAACAAAGCCTCGGGCTACTTTCTCACGGGCACCCTAGTAGCCCTCGCAATGGGTCGGATCGTCTCGACCCCTCTGATGCGTTTCTTTGACCCTGCGCGCATGACGACCCTTTATGCCTCCGTCAACCTCTTGCTACTGATCGTCGGGATT
>CAZZYB010000104.1:0-9502 GCA_964658125.1 uncultured Acetobacteraceae bacterium
GGGGCGAGGAGGCCGTAGTCGGCGTCGAGGACGATTTCGTCGAC
Organism: uncultured Acetobacteraceae bacterium; assembly: GCA_964658125.1. GTDB lineage: Bacteria > Acidobacteriota > Terriglobia > Terriglobales > Acidobacteriaceae > Granulicella. Next base: position 45 of record CAZZYB010000104.1, read on the forward strand.
GAGCGGGTTGGGGTTGCGGTTGGGAACCTCTTTGGGGAGGTTGAGCGTGGCGATGCGCAGGCCGTGGAGGAGGATGCTGGCGCGGCGGGCGTCGATCTCGTTGGCCGCGAGTTTCTGGATGACTTCACCGATGGCGTGCTGGATCGCGGAACGGTCTTCGACGAGCGGCAGGTGGAAGGGTTCGCGGCAGGCGCGGTGGCCTTTGCGGGCGCGGAGTTCCATTGTGGGAATTGGGCGGCGGGTGGTGTGGTGGTAGTAGCAGAAATGCTCCGGGCCGGAGCCGCCGCGGAGCGTGGGGCTCTGGCAACGGCGGCCGTCGGTGAAGATGTGGCGGCAGACGTACTTGGTTTCGGTGGTTGACATTGGTTTTCCCCCTCCCCTGGGGTTTTGGTGCAAAGTCTTGTGGGCAGGAGACTTGGGTCGGGACTTTGGGTCCGTCGCGGGGGCTGCTGCCGATTTAAATGAAGAAGCCCGGCGGGTAGCCGGGCTTCGTGGAGCTTTGTCTGATTTAATTGTAGCTGGTGTGTCAAGGATGGGAGAACAACGGCAACGACGAACGCAAAGGACGCAAAGGAAAAACGCGGAGGACGCGGACGTTGGCGTGGTGGGGTTGGGTAGGAGCTCAGAGCTTTGAGGTGTTGAGCTCAGGGGAAGGGGTTCTGTTCAGGGATGAGTTTTGAGCGTAGTGAATTTTGAGTCATGAGTTCTGTGCTATCCCGTCCGGACTTCGCGGATCTCTGCCTTGTAGCTGGTGTGTCAAGGGCTAGTTCGGTATTGTCTTATCCCGCTCATGATGATGATGAGGCTGTCATGAACGGGGCACCCGGCGGGTTTCTCCTGCGAAGGGATGCGGTTATAGGGTTAGGTGGTTCTGAAAGTTAGTTGAATGAGTGCAATCGCCGAACGTAGGACTTTTGATCGTGCTGCCGCCCATTTCTTGGACGAGCAGATATAATCTCTCTCACACTCTTTCAACTCAAATCATGGCGAAGACAGTTTATGACGACATTCTGGGTTGGTCAGCTGCGCGACCAGGCTGGCAGAGGGACGCATTACGAAGAATCATTGTCAACGGGGCTTTATCTGCTTCGGACTTGAAGGAACTTCACTATCTGTGTGGCGAACCGCACGATGCCCATGATCGTGTATTGAACAGCCTCTCGGCTTCCTCAGGGACTGCCGAAGACCTTCTTTGTGACCCTCTCGCTACTCCGCACCTTCCCTCAGTCGGAGGAGCAAAGGTCAGCGTTTCGATCGTCAAACTTGGTTCTCTGACGAATGTGAATCGTCTTTCTAAGCAAACGGCCATCGAGTTCGGCTCCTCCCCTGGCCTGACTGTTATATACGGCAATAATGGCTCGGGTAAGTCTGGATATGCGCGGGTCATTCGGAAAGCGTGTAGGACTCGTGGGACCGCCGCGCTGATCGAGCCCAACGCTTTCGTCAATGCCCCGGCGGCTCCCGCTACCGCAGAATTCACGATCACGGTCAACGGCCAATCAACCTTTCTTAAGTGGACGGATGGTCAACCCAGCGATCCAAACCTCGGCCGAATCCTCTTCTTCGATGGAGCGTGTGCTGAACATTATGTTCATGAGGATAGTGCCACTAGTTTCTTACCGAATGGGCTCGATGTCCTTACAAAAGTTACGCAAGCCTGCGACCATCTCCGAAACATCATTGCTGACCGCGTCCGCGAATTGCAAGCGCTCAATCGCGTGGCCTCAACCGGTTGGAAAGTCCATGCTGGCACGAAAGTCGCTACGTTCATATCAGGTCTTGCTGCGGTTACCGATCAGAGCAAGGTGAAATCGCTCGGAAATTGGACGCCTGTGGCAGAGGCTCGACTCGATGAGGTGCGCCTTCTGCTCGTATCGGATCCCGAGCAGAAATCCAAGCAGACCCAAGCGACTGCGAAAAGAGTTCGTGGCTTTGCACTCGACTTAGGTTCACATTTCAAGGCTCTTTCAATTTCATCAGCGGAAAAACTTGCGACCGCCGTACAAGATTGCGCCACGGCCCGCGCCGCGCATCGCCTCGCATCCGCAGCAAGTTTCGGCGAAGAGTTTCTGCCCGGAACGGGCAGTGATCTTTGGCGGGAGCTGTGGAATGCTGCGCGCTCATATTCTGTAGAGCAGGCGTACCCCGATCATTCGTTTCCACACACAGCCACTGACGCTCGATGCGTATTGTGTCAAACACCTTACGGTCAAGCTGCCGCCGAGCGTATGACTCGCTTCTCGACGTATATCGAGAACGAAACTCTTCGCGTCCTGAAGCAAAAACAATCGACATTATCTACGCTCCGGTCAACGCTTGAGTTGCTTCCCGATCTCGACAAAGGACTTTCGCTCGTCAGCGCAGACCTCGCCTCGCGTGATCCAGAGTTGCTCTCTTCTCTAAGCTCTACTATTGCGTCATTACAGGCACGCGCTGCCAAACTCATCGCCGCTTCGAAAGAGGAGGAGGCGGAACAGTGGGACATACTACCTGTGCCAGCCGATCCTGCTCCTCGCTTTGAGAAGTTGGATGCTCAGCTAAGCGAACAATCGACCAGAGAATCGTCGTTGCATGATCCCGCCGCTCGGCAGGTTTTACAGAAGGAGCACGACGACCTTGAAGATCGCCAATGGCTATGCGTGAACGGTACGTCAGTTCTTGAGCAGATTGAAAGGCTCAAGGCCATCGCGCGTCTCGAAGCTGCACAGGGCGATACGAACACAGCGCAGGTTACCGCGAAGGCTACAAGTCTCAACAAGGCAATCGTAACGCAAGGCCTATGCGACGCTTTCGCTACTGAAATCAAGGAGCTTGGCGTGAAAACAATTAGCGTTGAGCTCCGTTCCGCAGGTGGTCAGAAGGGCACGCTCCGATTTGGGGTTCGTCTTCCTGGTATTGACAACAATATGGTTTTCCGCATCGCGAGTGAAGGCGAAAAACGATGTGTTGGGTTTGCACTTTTTATGGCGGAGCTCTCCCAAGCGCATGACACGTCTGCACTTGTCCTTGATGACCCTGTTTCGTCGCTAGATCATCTTCATTCCGCGCAGATGGCTAAGCGCATCGCAAAAGAATCGCTCGTACGTCAAGTTGTCGTGTTTACCCATAACCCTCTCTTTCTCCATGAATTGCAAAGTTCTGCAAAAGAACAAAGCGCTGCTATTGACCTCGGGTATCTACAGTGGAATGCTGATAAACCCGGAGATTGGGTTCGCGGGCTCCCTTGGGATTGGAAATCAGTCGCAGATCGATTCGATGGTCTTCGCAAGAAAGCGAATTCCCTAAGTTCCAGTGTGAGTACTCAACTCACCGAGGATGATAAAGCCGCAATTCGTCAAGCCTACAGTTGGCTGCGAGGTACGCTGGAGAGGATCGTCGAAACAAAAATCTTCAATGGTGCAGTGCAGCGGTTTAGCAACTACATCAACATCAAGTCCGTTGAGAAGGTCATCGGCTTCTCACAATCTGAATTCGACGAACTTAAGCGGCTTTTCGCGATCTGTTCCAATGTTACTGAAGCGCACGATCCTTCTAGCGGCGCCAACAAAGCTGTCCCGTTTCCGGATCAGCTGAAGAAAGACATCGCTTCCGCTGAACAACTAGTTGCCATGGTCAATGCTAGGCAAAATCTCATCAAGTGATCATGTAGAGCCTCCGTCTTGGCTGTCCTGGCCGGCGTTGGGGTAGAAGCCGATGGTGTTGAAGAGGAACCAGCTGGGCATGGCGCCGGAGTCGTCGTTGCCGGGGATGCCGCTGCGGCGGGCGGTGAGGAGTTTTCGAGGTACGCGGTGAGGACGTCGGCGGTGTGGTCGGGGCGGCCGGCCCAGTTGTAGAGCATGGGGAGAAGGAGCAACGACAAGTACAGAAGCAGGTCTCTCCACTTCGGTCGAGATGACAAAGTTGAGGCGGGGTGGAAGAGAGCGGTCGCGCACTGCGCGATAACCCACCTAAACGACGATGAAGCCGTCGTGTAGATGGGGCACCCCGGATTTGTGGCGGTATCGGCGCAGAACAAGCAATGACAAGTGGCGGGTGGCCCAAATCCGAACTCCTTCCGAGATGGGTGCCCCATGTAGTAGGGGCTTGCGTAAGCGCGCCGGCCCTGGGGTCTGCTCAGCGTGCTAACAGTTGCGCCATTGGGTCGGGTGCCGCGGCGTCCATCTTTCGAGTGGTCATGCTGGTCGCGTCGTGAAGGGATTTCGCTCTCTCGGGGGTGAGGTAGTCGTCGTCCTCCTGCCATGAGGGTCCGTCTTTGAAGTCAGGGTGAACTGTGCTGAAGGTGATCAGCACGGGAACCCATTTTGAAATCGCTACCTCTACGCTTTTCATAAGGTCGATGACTTCGTGAACTTGCGTTGGGGAGAGATGGCTGGGGTCGGAATCGATTAGGACGGAGCGGCAGGCGTCGCGCAGGGCGTTGCTTGCTGCCATTTGCAAATCGTAGGTCGTATCGAGGAAGTAGTACACCGAGGTGTAGCCTTGCACCTCGTCGGAGGGCATGTACGATGTGGCGTTGGTTCGCTGGGCGGCCTTCCAGGCGGATTCTTCCGGGGGATTCCAAGGCACGCCGCACACGAGAACGCCGGGAAGGTGAGCTTCAGGCGTTCCGGGATGTTGCTCGATGTAGGTAAGTACCGCGAGGTTGTTTCTGACTGCGGCTTTGAACCGGCGGAAGGAGGCGGTCTGGAGGCTGTACCGGGAGTGGTTGATGTCTCGTTCGACACGCAGGGCTTCGCGAGCTTCTGAGCCTTCGTAGCGATGGTGGAAGTATTCGACCGTCTGTTCAAGGGCCACGGCAATGCAGAGACCGAGCACGATGGTGGCAATGTGGATGAAAAATTCGCGCCATGTGCTGGCCGCATGATGTGCGTCGTGGACGTCGAGCATGGGGATCGGTTCCTCGGGCGGAGAGGCTTGCGGCGGTTCTGGCGAATTCGCTGGGGGCACCGGATTGGCGTCGGGCTGGGGCATAAATTGGTTTGGGACGAGTGTACGCGGTTGTAGCGGGAACGTTCCGCAATGCGCGCAATGCCAGTGCGCGGTTCGACCGTTCCAGTTCCTACGGCTGCGCGGCGGTGCACAGGGGTGAGACAGTGTCCGACATGGAGGGTGGCGGGTTGTCGTGGCCCCAGGTTGAGGGGGCTGAGCCCATCCGTAGGCGTAGCGTGCCGCCGTTGGCGATCTGGCTGTGGCGGAACCATGATGTGGTTAGGGAGACGCCGTTTAGGCTTGCGGATTGGATGTAACGGTTGAGGCCGTCGCCGTCGAGGTTGTCGGCGATGATGTGGAGGATTTTGTTGGGGGATAGTGTGATGTCGACCTGGGGGTAGGTGGGCGTGCCGAGGAGGTAGATGTCCTGGCCGGCGTTGGGGTAGAAGCCGATGGTGTTGAAGAGGAACCAGCTGGACATGGCGCCGGAGTCGTCGTTGCCGGGGATGCCGCTGCGGCGGGCGGTGAAGGAGTTTTCGAGGTAGGCGGTGAGGACGTCGGCGGTGTGGTCGGGGCGGCCGGCCCAGTTGTAGAGCATGGGGAGAAGGAAGCCGGGTTCGTTGGTGACGTCGAAGTGGCGGCGGAGGAAGAGGTTGTCGAGGCGGCGGACGAAGGCTTCTTTGCCGCCGGAGAGTTCGATGAGTTTGCGGACGTCCTGCGGGGCGTAGAGGGAGTAGGTCCAGAGGTCGCCTTCGTAGAAGAAGTCGGGCCAGGTGCCGCGGATGAGGCGGTTGGGTTCGGCCCAGGAGCCGTCGGGATTGCGCGGGCGGAGGAAGCCGCTGAAGCCCTCGGATGTGAGGGTGGGGTCCCAGAGGTTTTGCCAGTTGTGGGCGCGGCTTGCATACAGCCGGGCTTCCTTCGCGTGATTTAGCCCACAGGCTACTTCGGCGATGGCGAAGTCGTCGTAGGCGTACTCGACGGTGCGGGAGCCGGAGCGCTGGTCGGCGAGGGTGATGAAGCCGCGGGTGTTGTAGTCGTGGAGGCCGCCGCGACCTTCTTTCTGCGTGTCGTGCGGCGGGACTTCGGCGTCTTTGAGCATGGCTTCGAAGGCGGTCTGGTAGTCGATGCCGGGGAGGTGTTTGACGAAGGCGTCGGCGATGAGGACGTTGGCGTTCGAGCCGCCCTGGGTGCGTCCGTTGTCGTTGCCTACGCGCGCGTCGGGCATGTAGCCGGTGTGGCGGTAGATGTCGACGAGCGAGCGGAGGATGTCGCGCTGGCGGTCGGGGGCGATGAGCGTGAGCAGAGGGCCGGAGCTGCGGAAGGTGTCCCAGATGGCCTGGAAGTCGTCGTAGTAGGGCTCGGTGGATTGCCAGATGGGGTTCTCGCCGGTGCGGTCGGAGGGCATCAGCATGGTGTGGTAGATGGCGGTGTAGAAGGCGCGCTGCTGTTCGGGTGTGGCTCCGTGGACTTGCAGCGGCGAGAGTGCGCGGTTCCACTTGGCGACGGCGGCCGCGCGGACGGCGGCGAAGTTCCAGGTGGGGATTTCTTCGGTGGCGGTGTGGCGGGCCTGGTCGGTGCTGATGAAGGAGATCGCTACTTTGGCTTGGATGATTTGAGCGGCGTGGGTGTGGAAGTTGAAGGCGAGGCCGAAGGGTTGGTCGGTGGTGAGGGTGGCGTCGCGGGTTTCGGTGAGGGTGGGGCCGGTCCAGATTTGTTGGGAGGCGGAGGCGGTGTCGAGGGTGATGTGGAAGTAGACGCGGTACTCGCCGCCACGGTTCCAGCCGCCGGTGTAGCGGCCTACGCCTTCGGCTTCGCGGGGGTTGAGGATGTGGATCTCGCCGCCGAGGAATGTCTGGTCCTCCCAGCCGGTGCCTTTGTTGAGGGCGTGGTTGATGTCGATGGTGATGTGGGCGTCGGGGGAGGCGGGGAAGGTGTAGCGATGGAAACCTACGCGGCGGGTGGAGGTGAGCTCGGCGCGGGTGTTGTAGCGGGTGAGCGTGGCGGCGTAGAAGCCGGGTGCGGCCTGCTCGTGGGTGCGGGGGGATTTGATGTCGGCGGGGGTGAGCGGGCCGGTGGTGGGGGCGACGAGGATGTTGCCGTATTTGCCGGAGGCTCCGCTGAGGTGGAGGTGCGAGAAGCCGAGGATGACGCCGTTGCTGCTGTAACCGAAGCCGGAGGGGCGGCCGTCGAAGGTTTGCATGTCGGGGCCAAGCTTGACCATGCCGAAGGGGACGGTGGAGCCGACGAAGGTGTTGCCGCCCCAGTCGACGCCGAGGAAGGGGTAGACGTTGTGGGTGAGGTCCTGCGCGGAGGCTAGGGTCGCTGCAAAGAAGGCTGCGAGCAGGGCGGTCGCTCTGATGTTCATGCTGTTCGTATACCCTTCGGGGTGCAGTGGTGTCGAGTAGTAAACGGTAACGTGGGTTGTTGTATAGTCGGCTGTGCCAATCGTTTGGCGCTGCAAGGAGCATCATGCCAGAGAAACGTTTCATTCTTGCGTTGGACCAGGGGACTACGAGTTCGCGGGCCATGATTATTGATTCGGACGGGACGGTTTCGTCGATTGCGCAGAGGCCGTTTACGCAGTTCTTTCCGCAGCCGGGCTGGGTGGAACATGATCCGGTGGAGATTTGGTCGTCGCAGATTGGGACGGCGACGGAAGCGCTGGCGAGCGCGAATATGTCTGTGGCGGATATCGCGGCGATAGGGATTACGAACCAGCGTGAGACGACGATTGTGTGGGACCGCGCTACGGGTGAGCCGGTCTATAACGCGATCGTGTGGCAGGATCGGCGGACGGCGGCGTTCTGCGATGAGCTGCGCGCGGCGGGGCATGCGGGGATGATCCAGGAGAAGACGGGGCTGCTGCCGGATGCTTATTTTTCGGGGAGCAAGGTGCGGTGGATTCTTGAGAATGTTGACGGTGCACGGGCGCGGGCGGAAAAGGGTGAGCTGGCGTTTGGAACTGTCGATAGCTGGCTGATATGGAAGCTCACCAATGGTGCGCGGCATGTGACGGATTTTACGAATGCTTCGCGGACGATGGTGTTCAACATACATAGGCTCCAGTGGGATGAAGAGCTGCTGGAGCTGCTGAGTATTCCGCGGTCGATGCTGCCGGAGGTGGTGGCGTCGAGTGGGGTGTGTGGGACGACGTCGAATGTGCTGGAGGGAATTCCGATTGCGGGGATCGCGGGGGACCAACAGGCGGCGCTGTTTGGGCAGATGTGTACGCAGCCGGGGATGGTGAAGTGTACGTTTGGGACGGGTGCGTTCATGCTGCTGCATATCGGCGGGAAGGCGGTGAGCTCGAAGAACCAGTTGCTGACGACGATTGCGTGGAAGGTCGATGGCGTGGTGGAGTATGCGCTTGAGGGCTCGATGCTGATGGCCGGGGCGGTGGTGCAGTGGCTGCGCGATGAGTTGCAGATTATTCGGACGTCGGCGGAGATTGAGGAGCTGGCGATGTCGGTGCCGGATACGGGCGGGGTGTTTCTGGTGCCTGCGTTTTCAGGGCTCGGGGCGCCGCATTGGGACCAACATGCGCGGGGTGCGTTGCTGGGGATGACGCGCGGGACTTCGAAGGCGCACATTGCGCGGGCGGCGCTGGAAGGGATCGCCCTGCAGGTTACGGATGTGCTGGAGGCGATGCAGGCGGACTCGGGGCTGGCGCTGCAGGAACTGCGCGTGGATGGCGGTGCGGCGGCGAATAATATGCTGATGCAGATGCAGTCGGACATGCTGGGAGTGAGCGTCGTGCGGCCGAAGAATGCGGAGTCTACGGCGCTGGGCGCGGCGTATCTTGCGGGGCTTGGTGTGGGGTACTGGCCGAACAAGGAAGCGATTGCGAGCCAGTGGCAGAAGGAGCGCGTGTTTGAGCCGGCGATGACCGCGGAGGCTCGCGCGAAGAAGCGGGCACAGTGGAAGCGGGCGCTGGATCGGTCGCGTGGGTGGGAGACGGAATGAGCTTGCGGCGGGAGGCTGCTCTCGCGGCGATTGGCGAGACGGCGGAGTGGGATGTGCTGGTGGTGGGCGGCGGAGCGAGTGGGTTGGGAGCCGCTCTGGAGGCGGCGTCGCGGGGTTACAAGACGCTGCTGATTGAGAAGTACGATTTTGCGAAGGGCACGTCGAGCCGGAGCACGAAGCTGGTGCATGGGGGCGTGCGGTATCTCGAGCAGGCGAACTTTACGCTGGTGCTGGATGCTCTCCGAGAACGCGGGTACATGCTGCAAAACGCGCCGCACATCGTGCACCGGATGCAGTTCGTGGTGCCGATTTATAGCTGGGCAGGGATTCCTTACTACGGCTTCGGGCTAAAAGTTTACGAGAAGTTATCGGGGAAGCTGTCGTTTGGGCGCTCCGAAATTCTGTCGGTCAAAGAGACGCTGGCACATCTTCCGACGATCAAGCGCGAGGGGTTGAAGGGCGGGATCCTCTATCGCGATGGGCAGTTTGACGATGCGCGTTATGCGATCTCGCTGATGCGGACGCTTGAGGATGCGGGCGGGTTTGCGATTAACTACGTTGGGGCT
>CAZZYB010000104.1:9512-10189 GCA_964658125.1 uncultured Acetobacteraceae bacterium
TGATTCAGCGCGGCGGCAAGACGGTTGGAGTGCGCGCGACGGAGAGTGAGAGCGGCGACTCGATCGAGATTCTGGCGAAGGTGGTGGTGAATGCAACGGGGGCGTTCACGGAAGAGATTCTTCGCATGGACGAGCCGGGTGAGGGGTCGCTGCTGACCATCAGTCAAGGGAGTCATTTCGTTTTGGCGAAGAAGTTTCTGCCGAGCGGGAGTGCGTTGATGATTCCGAAGACTTCGGATGGGCGAGTGCTGTTTGCGATCCCGTGGCATGAGCACCTGGTGGTGGGGACTACGGATGAAGCCGTGCCAGCCAGCAGCGTAGAACCGCGGTCGATGGAGATGGAGCGGGAGTTTCTGGTCGATCACATACGGCGGTTTCTGGGCGCGAGTGTGGGGCCGGAGGACGTGCTGAGTATGTGGTCGGGTCTGCGGCCGTTGGTGCGCGAAGGAAGTGGGAAGAGCTCGAGGTTGTCGCGGGACCATAAGGTGATTGTGTCGAAGAGTGGGCTGGTGACGGTGACGGGCGGGAAGTGGACCACGTATCGGCGAATGGGCGAGGACACGGTGAATAAGGCTGCGGGGATTGCCGGACTGGGAGCGGTGAAGTCGACGACGGCGGGGATGAAGCTGCATGGGTTTATGGAGGGTGGTGCGGTTGAGGGGATGGCAGAGTCGGAC
>CAZZYB010000105.1:0-10151 GCA_964658125.1 uncultured Acetobacteraceae bacterium
AATTTCGCCAAGGACCAGGACGGGCTGCGCGAGAAGTTCGCTCACAGCTTCGGTCCGGCCGCGTTCCAGAATGCGATCGAGCAGTCGGTGCGGACCAACATGAACTTCTTCGGCGACGCCATGAAGATGTTCACGGGCTTCGCGCCGCCCGCCGGGACGCAGCCCGTTCCGGCAGCCGCGCCGGCCGTCTATGCCGGCGGCGAGCTGGACGACCTGAAGCGGCAGATGCTGGAGATGCAGCAGCGCCTGGAAGCGCTGGCGAAGAAATAATTACCCGCGCTCTGCGACCGAATAAAAGGTTGACGGTTCCTTAACACCGGTATCACCCTTGCGACACCGGCACGGAAACGTGCAGAGCGTGTCGCGATGATGCGAGTCGGAACAAGCGATCGTCTCGGCCCGGCACAGGCCGGGCCTCGCTTATGGTGAAGGATACGCCCTAGCTGAACGCCGCCGACGCGCCAGTAACGATGAGCAGTATTAGAACCCACCAGCCGATAATCACAGTCGCAGATTGCGACATCTTTTTTCCTGAAATGATAGCCATGCCGATCACCAGGAGCGCGAGCGACCAGAAGCCAAACAGATCGAAGAACTGTCCTGCGCTCTGCATCCATTTCGGAAAATCGGTCAGGTAAAAGCCGAGGTTTGTGCCCACTGGGTTGCGCAAATCGAAATTATCTCTCCCGACTCCGGCGAAAAGCAGGATAGAACTCAGTATCCAAATGAGATAACGTGGCAGACCGGCAAACGCCACAACCGCAAAAACCTGGGTGAACTTGGTCGTGGCGCCGAGGCCGAAATTAAAGCTCGCCCAGAAAAGTAGTGTCTCGATCAACATGAAGATCAAGACAAACACAGCACTACCGTAGGTCGACCCTTTGGTAATTGTCGTGGTGAGCGCCATGGTGCGGGCGCGCTGATCCGGCGGCTGCTGTTGGATGGCTTCTTCCTGCTTCGGATTCTTAGACATCTGGATCTCGCTGGCCGCCGCAAATCCAACTGTCTTGTCGATGGAGTACGCCCATCCCACTGTGAACAAAATCATAAGCACAATCGGTAGCCAGCAATTTGCGCTGCGAAGGATGTCCGTAAACGTCTTGCTGGGCGACACAAACGTGTCGATAACGCGCGTAACCTGCGAAAGCTGCGGGCCGCCCTCGGCTACTACCAATTCTTCCTGCATGATGCTTCTCCTTGCGTACGCGATGGGGTGATGCAGGAAGTGTAGCGCGAAGCGGGAAAAATGTCGCGGCTCAGGGGCGCATCGACCGCCCTAACCCCGTCAGCACCGTCGTGAAGAAAGAGAGCCCGCGCCGCCCGTCCTCCGACGCCACGCGTTTGAAGAGTTGCCACAGACTTGGCGGCTTCTCTTCGGCCTTCTTCTGCTTGGCTGCACGGTCAAGAGCGTTGCCGAGGCGATCGAGCGTGGCGGGATCGAGCGAAGCCAGTAACTTTCCCATCGAGATCAGGTTGCGGATTGCGGCGACCGTCTCGGGCTTGTTGCCGGCGGCGGCAAGCTCCGTCGCGATGATGTCGCGTCCGCCCATGAGGCCGTGTGCGAGGTCGAGCACGCCCTTATCGTGCGCCGTCTGCAGCAGATCCCACGCTACCAGCAGCGCCTCCGCATGTTCGCGCGGAGCAGCGGCGAGACGCCGCTCCAACTCCTGGTGCGGATCGCCGGCATGCACCTTGAACGCTATAGGATTCGCCATGTCTACCCTCTGCTCTTGATCTGCACCAGCTTGTCTTCAGGCTTCGTTCCCGGGAGCCAGTAGTCCGCGCGCGCCCACTTCTTTTCGACCTCGACGCCCATGGTTGGAGTGCGCTGCCCGAAACGGAAGTTGCGCCTCGGCAGCGGCGTCGCGCCATCTACGTCCAGCACCGTCATCTTCACGGAACACTCCTTGAACGCGGGCGTATGCGTCGCGCGATCCACGTGCGCGCTGGTCAGCTTGTTCACCGGCTCTTCGACGGAGTTCATCGGCATGTACATCTGCTTGTCACTGACGCGATTGCTCACCAGCACCTTGACGCGGAGGCGGCCGTAAGGGCTCTCGAGCTGCACCATGCTGCCATCGCGGACACCCCGCTCCGACGCGAGCTCCGGAGATACCTCGACGAAGGTTCCCGGAGTCATCGCCTTGATGCCGGGGACGCGGTCGGTCATGTTGCCCTGCTCAAAGTGCTCCAGCAGGCGGCCGTTGTTGAGGTGGAGATCGTACGTCGCGTTCACCTCTTCGCTGGGTGGAACGTACTCGAGCGGATGAAATTTTGCCTTGCCGCCGGGCAGCGGAAACTTGTCGACGTAGCACAGCGGCGTATCGGTCCCATCCGCCGCAACGGGCCACTGCAGAGACTTGTAGCCTTCGAGCCGCTCGTAAGTTACGCCGGCAAACGTCGGCGTCAACCGCGCTACTTCGTCCATCACATCGGATGGATGCGAGTAGTTCCAACCGCCCGCGCCGCCCATTTTCTGCGCGATCAGCTGAATGATTTCCCAGTCGGGCTTCGACTCGCCGAGCGGCTCCATCGCCTTGTACAGGCGCTGAATGCGGCGTTCCGTGTTGACGAAGGTTCCATCCTTTTCCACTGATGGACAGGCGGGCAAAACGAGGTCGGCGTACTTGCAGGTCTGCGTGAAGAAGATGTCCTGAACGATCAGGAAGTCGAGCTTGCGAAACGCCGCATCCACATCGTTCTGATTGGCGTCGGACGTGATCGTATCCTCGCCCTTGATGTACAGCGCGTGCAACTTGCCATCGTGAATCGCCGTAATCATTTCGCGGTTATCGAGGCCCTTGGTGATCGGCAGCGTCACGCCCCAGTCGGCTTCAAACTTGCCGCGAATTTCCGCGTTGTCGACCTTCTGATAGCCGGAGAAGATGTCGGGCATCGATCCAAAGTCGCTCGCACCCTGCACGTTGTTGTGGCCGCGCAGAGGATAAGCGCCGGTGCCGGGGCGCTTGTAGTTACCGGTCGCAAGCAGCAAGTTGGAGATCGCGGTGGACGTATCCGACCCGCCGCAATGCTGCGTGACGCCCATCGCCCAGAGGATGCAAACCTTGTCTACGGCGGCGATTTCGTCCGCGACCTGCATCAGGCGGGCTACCGGAATGCCCGTAACCTTCTCCGCATACTCCAGCGTGTAAGGCTCCAGCGACGCGCGATATTCAGGCCACTTATTCACCCACTCATCGATGAACGCCTGGTTGTGCCGCCCGGTGTCGATGAGGTGTTTCGTCACCGCCTGCAGCCAGACTTCGTCGGTAGAAGGATTGGGCCGGATGAAGATGTCCGCGCGCTCCGCCATCTCGTGTTTGCGCAGGTCGCTGACGATCAGGCGCTGCCCGCGATGCTTATGTGACCGCTTGACGCGTGTCGCGAGCACAGGATGACTCTCCGCCGTATTCGACCCGATGATGATGACGAGGTCCGCGAGTTCAATATCCGAAATGGAGCCGGAGTCAGCGCCGTAGCCAACCGTTCGCTGCAAACCCATGCTCGCGGGCGTCTGGCAGTAGCGGCTGCAGTTGTCGACATTGTTGGTCCCGATCACCGCGCGCGCCAGCTTCTGCATCAGGTAGCTTTCTTCGTTCGTACACTTCGATGACGCAATAAACGCCAGCGCATCCGGCCCATGTTCGGCCTTGATTTGCGTGAACTTTTCGTAGATGAGATCGAGCGCGGCCTCCCAGGAGATCTCGACAAACGTATCGCCTTCGCGCTTCAGCGGCTTCACCAGCCGGTCGGTCGCGTTGATGAAGTCCCAGGCGAACTTGCCTTTGACGCACGTCGAAATGCCATTCGCCGGGCCATGCGACGGCTCGATTTTCAACACCTGGCGATCGCGCGTCCACACATCGAAGGCGCACCCGACACCGCAATACGTGCAGACAGTCTTGGTCCGCTTCACGCGCTGATGGCGCATCTCCGCTTCCATTTCGGACAGTGCGAGGATGGGCGAATACCCGGTGCTAGGCTCTACGCCTTTGACCATGGCGATCATGTCGTCGAGGGCCTTGGTCGGGAGCGATGTCAGATATCCCGCGTGCCCGAGCATGCCATTTTCCATCAACGCATTGCAGGGGCAGACCGTGACGCAGTGGCCGCAGCTGACGCAGCTCGAGCCGTCGATCTTCTCGCCGCCATCCCACAACACCCGCGGATGCTCGCGCTCCCAGTCGATGGTGAGGGTCTCGTTGACCTGCACATTCTGGCAGGCCTCGACGCAGCGGCCGCACAGGATGCACTGGCTGGGGTCGTAGCGATAGAACGGGTTGGAGTGGTCCTGCGGGTACGGCTTCGGCGTAAATTCGCGCGCCTGGTGCTCGACCTTCAGCTCCCCCGTCGCGTTATGCACGGTGCAGTTCTGGTTGTTGTTGTCGCAGACCGTGCAGTAAAGATCGTGGTTCTTGAGCAGCCGGTCAAAGCCCTCGCGCTGTCCAATATCCGCGAGTTCACTTTGCGTCGCGACGTGCATGTCGGCGGCAACCGGCGTCTCGCAAGCGCGCACCAGCTTGCCGTTGACCTCGACCATGCAGGTGTCGCAGGAGCCGATTGCCCCCATTGGCGGCAGGTAGCAGACCTGCGGAACGCTACGCCCACCGGGAACCTGTGCGGCCGCACGATTCAGAGCGTCGATCAGGGGCTCGCCAATTTCGGCCGCGAAGGCCAGTCCGTCGATACGCAGTGCTGTATCCAGGTGCGGGACGTGAGGCGTGTTCAGGAGCGGCTTAGGATGCTGCATGGCTTTGTGAGATGCCTCGTATCCCGCACGCGTTGGCGCTGCATCTCAGCATGGCAGAGATGGAGACGCTCGTGAAGCCCCAAGGCGACATACGCATCGGAATTTCCGGCTGGCGGTACAAGGGCTGGCGCGGGATTTTCTACCCGGAAAAGCTGTCGCAGCGCCGAGAACTCGAGTTCGCCGCCGAACGCTTCCGGTCCGTGGAAATCAACGGGAGTTTCTACTCGCTGCAACGCCCGTCGAGCTTTCGCCGCTGGGCGGACGAGACCCCCGAAAATTTCATTTTCGCCGTTAAAGGCCCGCGCTTCATTACTCACATGCTGAAGCTGCGCAACGTCGAGCAGCCCCTGGCCAATTTCTTTGCCAGCGGGATTCTCGAGCTGGGGACAAAGCTTGGCCCATTCCTCTGGCAGTTCGCTCCGCAGATGCGGTTCGACGTGGAGCGCTTCACCACATTTTTCGACCTGCTGCCGCGCACCCACGGCGAGATGGCCCGCATGGCGCTGCTGCACCATCCACGCTTCGCCGACCGCGTGTCGCTGGAACGCAGCCGCCGCATTCCGGCGCGAACGCCGCTGCGGCACTGCATCGAAATCCGCCATGAGAGCTTTGCTACACCGGAGTGCATCGCCCTGCTGCGGAAGCACAACATCGGCCTCGTCGTCGCGGATACGGTGGAGTGGCCGCTGCTGTTCGACGTCACGGCCGACTTCGTCTACGTGCGGCTGCACGGCTCCGAGGAGCTTTACGTCAGCGGCTACGAGCACGATGCGCTGGAAATCTGGGCGGATCGCATCGCCGCGTGGGCTACGGGCTGTCGCGCTGACGGCAAATGCGCGAGCCCGAAACAGGCGAAGCTCCAGCCGCGCGATGTGTACGTTTACTTCGATAACGATGCGAAGGTGCGCGCACCGTTCGATGCGCTTGACCTCATCACGAAAGTTCAGCAGCGGCTAGATAGCAGCCTCACATAGAATCTGCTCCGCCACGCGCAGGCCGCTGCGAATCGCTGCGTGAACCGTGCCCCAGTGGCCGGTAATATCGGTGTGTTCGCCTGCGAAGAAGATGGTTTCCTGCTCCGGCACGGTCATCGCTCCCGGAGCGTCGAGGGCCCCCGCCGGAACGTAGCTGTAGGCTCCGCGCGCGAGCGGGTCGGAGGCCCAGTCGTGGGTGTGCGCGGAGATCAGCTCACCGGCGACATCCTCTGCCCTAAGCCCGAAGATCTGCGCGAGGGTGCTGCAAGCCTCGGTCGCCAGCTCCTCGGCAGTTTTGCCAAGAAGCATCGCGGAGCGCGGCCCTCCAACCCAGCCCATTAGCATCGCCGGTCCCGTCTCGGGGTGCGCCGTCCACCACACCGGCGGGAGTTGCGCGGGGGTGAACACGAAGCTCAGCTCACGGAGCTTCTCCGGCGAGACCGCGATCGCCGCATCCTGCCACCAGGCGCGCCGAAACACCATGGCGAAGCGGGCAACCTGACCCATCGCGAGCAGGCGTGCAGACGCGATGGCGGCGGGCTCCGGCGTCATTTCGATGCCGCCGTCGTTGACCTGATGCAGCACGCCGAGCGGCAGTGTGACGACACACTTTGCGGCTTCGTAGGTACCCGCATCAGTGACCACATGCACAGCGCCGCGCTCCCACTTCAGGCTACGCACCGCTTCGCCGAGCCGAATTTCGCCGCCAAGTTCCGTGACCTGCGCGGCCAGGTATTCCGGAAGCTGCGCGTACCCTCCACTCACATGCCACAGACGATCGCCTTCGATCGACTCCTCCGCGACCTGCTGCGCTCCAAGGCCGCGTATGCCAATGCGCTTCGCGTCCGCCGCGTTGAAGCCCTCAATGTAGCCGAGCAGCATCGCGCGATCGTCCTCGTCCATGGGCTTGTCAGCAAGGTAATCGGTGAACGTCCGGTCCGGACCGTCGTACGTGGTCAGCTCTTCGAGCGTCTCGAACATCGCGGCGTCCTGCGGATCGTCCTCTTCAACCCCGCTGTCGATGTGCGCGCGCAGCATCGTGCCATCGCGCTCCACTGTGGCTAGGCCCGCCTCGTCTATCAGCGCCCACAACTCCGGCGGCCGGCCATGCACGAACTCCGCGCCCAACTCGACGTCCGCACCCTCGACCGTCTTCGAAAAGACGCGCCCACCTACCCGTTCGCGAGCCTCAAGCACCGTCACGCGCACGCCGCGTTCCGCCAGCGCCCGCGCCGCCGTCAGCCCCGCCATGCCCGCGCCGATCACGATTACGTGTTGCTTCATCTTCCGTTGGATGCGTTAAGGGTGCTTCGGTTTCCACTGCGCGTAAACGGCCAACGCGCGCTCCGGCCCGTTGCCGTACCAGCCGTAGCCGTTGCGGCGTTCCAGCGAAATATCCATCAGGTCGTCGTGGATGGTCTTGTCGCGATCGCCGAAGATCGGCTTGCCCGTCGTCAGCGAATAGTATCGCGACCAAAGCGGCCCCGCATCTTCCTTCGCCACCAGCTTCCTACCCCCCGCCGTGCCGCGTCCGCCGGCATACGCAAAGCCGGTGATCTTATGCGCCTGGAACCACGCAGCCGCGGCGTCGACGGAGGCGACGACCGCAGGCGCTGGGGTGGGCAGCGACATGAGGTAGTCGAGCACGCTCGCCGACTCGCTGGCCGCGAGCGCCTCGGGTTCGTAGTTGCGCGCAGCCACGGGCTTGAGGGTCAGCGGATCATTTTGCTGCGCCCAGATCGTAAGCACGGTGCCCTTGCCGTCCGGCGCAGGAAGCCGCAGCTGCGTTGCGAGGATGCACTGCAGCGCCTTGTCCGCCGCAGCCTTCGCGCGAACACGCACTGCCTGCGGCACAAACGTGAAGTCTTCCGACCGCCCTTGTGAGCCCGCGGCAACGTCACCACCAAACACGTCGTCGCGCTTTTCGAGCGGCGAGAGTTTTCCGCGCGCGGCGAGCGTCAGCGTTTCGGCAGACTCGGTCACCGCATCGTCGTTGAATGTAATCGCATCGTGATATCCGCCTTCGAGCGGCCAGACCTGCGGCCAGCCTCCGTTGGGAAACTGCGCCTTCAGCAGGTACTCGATGCCGCGCAAGGCAGCCGCGCGATACGCATCGCCATCCTTGCCGGGAAAGGCCGCCGACAGCTCCGCCAGAAAATGTATTTCCGTATTGGTCGCATCGTTGTCGAGCGTGCCGATGTAATGCCACTTCTCCTCGAGCGGCTTGTCGAAGTCGCCCTCAGGCTGCGGCGTGGGAGGAAGGTTCGCCGTCGCATACAATTGCCCCCGCAAACGCGGCTCAGTCATCGCCAGGTTCTTCGACCATCCGCCGGACGGAATCTGAAACGAAAGAATGGTGTCGCCGATGCGCCGGGCCTCCGCGCTCTTGTAAAACTCCGCGTCGCGATGCAACGGAATGGCGCGGCCTGTGGAGCCCTGCTTCGGAAGCGGCGGGATGTCCGTCATGCCGGCGCGCTCCGCAGCCAGCGCTGCTTTATCGGCCGTCATCTGCGCCTCCGAGCGGCGCATGTACTCGAGCCAGGGCGCACGTTGTTTGGCCGGGAGCGTTGCGTTGATGCGAGCGACCGTCAGCGGCTCCGCCGGTCTACTTGTACCAATCACAGCAGCGTGCAGCGGCAGCACGAGCGACAGAGCCAGCTTCAGAAATCGCATGATGCACATCCTACGAAGTCGGCTCGCCGAAAGTTTCGCGCACCAGCGCGAGGGCCTCCGCCGTCGTGTGTACATGGCCCTCGAGCTGCGCATCTTCGGCGGCCAGCAGCATCGCCTTGAACTTCGGCCCGGGCTTGTATCCGGCCGCAATGAGGTGCTCGCCGGTCAGCAGCAGCTTCGGTCGAATTTCATCCTGTGACAACTCGGCAAACTGCCGCTTCGCGAATTCGTACAACTCGGTGTGTCGATTCGAGCTCATCACGTCCGCATAGTGCAGTGCCAGATGTTCGTCGAAAAGTGGCATACGCAGAAAGCGCTTCAGCGTAGACTGCTTCATTTTCATGATGTCGCCGAACTGCATGTGATGCTGCACGAGCGCGCGGATCTGCGTGCACTCGTCATTTGAAAATCGGAGCCGGTTCAGAATTTTGCGCGCGATGGTGATGCCCACTTCAACGTGTCCGTTGAAGCGTATGCGGTCGCCGGGTTTGGCAGGATCAGGCGGCGTAAACGTCGCAGGCTTGCCGATATCGTGCAGCAACATACCCCAGGCCAGTGTGGCGCTCGCGCCCGCGGGAAGGTGTTCGAGCAGCATCAGCGTGTGGACCCACACGTCGCCCTCAGGGTGATATTGCGGCGGCTGCTCCACGCCTTTGAGGCGCACGACTTCCGGCAGCACCTGCGCAAGTAGGCCACTCTCGTCCAGAAGCTCGAAGCCGCGCCGCGCACCGCCTTCGGTGAGGATTCGCGTCAGCTCATCGCGGACGCGCTCGGCCGATACCTGATCGATTTTCGCAGCGTGAGTCCGCATCGCCCTCATCGTTCGCGGCTCGATGATGAACCCGAGCCGCGCCGCGAAGCGCACTGCCCGCAGCATCCGCAGCTTGTCTTCCTCGAACCGCATCGCCGGCTCGCCGATCGCGCGCACCAGCTTCGCCTTCAGATCGCTGCGTCCGCCGACAAAATCCAGCACGCAATCTTCGAGCCGGTCGCCCTCCTCGTACGGCAGCACGTCCAGCAGCATGCCGTTGATGGTGAAGTCGCGGCGCACGGCATCCTCACGCGCATCCGGCGAAAATTTCACGGCGTCCGGACGCCGCCCGTCGCTGTACGCGCCATCGTGGCGGAAGGTGGCCACCTCCGTCGCGATGCGCTCGCCGGCTAATTCCGCGATCACCAGCACAACGCCAAAATGCGCTCCGACCGTCTCGGTGCGCGGGAACAACCGCTGAACTTCGTCCGGCGTTGCAGCGGTCGCCACATCGAAATCTTTCGGCGTGATGCCGAGCAACAAATCGCGCACGCATCCACCCGCAAAATAGGCCGCAAAGCCGCGTGCACGCAGCCTCCGCGCGATGTGGAACGCCTCGACATAACCCGCATTTTCCAACCGGGGCACGGCACACTCCCTTCCCTCTTCACTCTATCCTCTACACTCTGTAGGATGCCTACTGGCCTCATTCTCGGCATAGAAAGCTCGTGCGACGAGACCTCCGCTGCCGTCGTGCGCGCGGGTCGTGAGGTGCTGTCGAACGTTGTCGCGTCGCAGTTGATCCATGGCGACTACGGCGGCGTGGTGCCCGAACTCGCCTCGCGTGAGCATCTGCGCAACATCGTTCCTGTCGTCCGCGAGGCGCTCAAAAACGCCGGCGTTACCTACGCAGATTTAGAAGCCGTCGCAGTCACCGAAGGCCCCGGACTAGCGGGCGCGCTGCTCGTCGGCATCACATTCGCCAAGGCCATCGCCCTCGGAA
>CAZZYB010000106.1:0-10119 GCA_964658125.1 uncultured Acetobacteraceae bacterium
GTCTGCTTGACTGTCGCTTCGGCGAGTTCCTTGACGCGGAGCAGTTGGTGCTGCCAGTAGCGCTCGAAGGTTCCGGCCCACTCGTGCAGCGGACGGATGGCGGCGGCGTTGGTGCGGTAGAGCTTTTGGCGACCCTGGCACCGCATGCGCACCAAGCCGACTTCGCGAAGGACGCGCAGGTGCTTGGAGACGGAGGGCTGTTCGATGCCGAGCGCGATGACGATGTCCCCGACGGGCCGCTCGTCGCTGGCGAGATAGGTCAGAATTTCGCGGCGGCGAGGTTCGGCGACTGCGTTGAAGGCGTCCAGGGTTGTGCTCGCTCTTGCCATGACCAGAACGATATATGCCTATATGGGAATATGTCAAGTGCCTTGTTGCTGGATCTGGTGACAGGCACGGAACCGCGTGACATTCACAGACGTATGGCCATGTACCGTCGTTGAACTGCACCGTTCGGGACGACAATCCCAAGCCTGGTTGACCTTTCCTATGACACGACTCTTCGCCGCGTTATTGACTGTTATTTTTGTGTCCCCGCTGGGGGGCTGGAGCCAGGCTCCATGCACGCGGGTGGCGGGGGTTGTGCTCGACTCGACGGGCGCGCTGGTGCCGGGGGCGAGCGTCAAGCTCGACGACAAGACAGACCGCATGAGCGGTGCGGATGGCCGATTTGCGTTTCCATGCGTGAACGCCGGGCATCACACGCTGGTGGCGACGTTCCAGGAGTTTGCGGCGTTCACCATTCGCGTGACCGCGCCGCACGCGGGGGACCTGACGTTCCGGCTGGTGCCTTCGACCGAGGCCAGCATCACGGTAAATGCTGACGACAACGACATGCAGGTGGCAGCACCGGGCGGCGGCAACGGCCTGGTCATTAGCGGCAAGCAGTTGCAGGCGCTAGCGGATGATCCCGACGATCTGCTGCGCGAGTTGCAGCAAATGGCTGCGGCGGCGGGTGGAAACCCCGCGAACACGACGATTTCTGTGGACGGCTTTCAGGATTCGGCGAAGCTGCCGCCGAAGAGCTCGATTGCGTTCATCAATGTGAGCCCGGATCTTTTCTCGGCGGAGTATCGCGAGCCTCCCTTCGGCGGCGGCCGCGTCGAGGTGTACACAAAGCCGGGAGCGAAGGCGTACCACGGTGCTCTGTTCTTCACCAACTCCAGTTCATGGATGAACGCGCGCGATCCGTTTGCGACATCGACCGGCACGCTGGGCAAGCAGCGTTATGGCTTCGACTTCTCGGGACCGATCCGCAGGCAGGGGTCAAATTTTTCGGCGTCGCTGGAGCATCGCAGCATTGACGAGGTCGCGGTGGTCAATGCGATCACGCTCGACAGTGCGGGCAATCCTGTCCGGTCGCTCGACAGTGTGCCGCAGCCGCAGCGGCTGTGGGTCGGGCAGGCGCGCGTGGACTGGCAGTTGGGGCCGAAAAATATTGCATTCGTCAGCTATTCGGCCAACGTGAACTCGACCGCGAACGCCAGTGTAGGCGGGTCCACGCTGCACGAGGCCGGATACGCGAACGGTAACACCGACTACACGGTGCGCCTCAGCAACGTGACGAGCTTTAGTCCGAAACTGCTGCACGAAGCGCGGGCGAGCTTCGAGTGGTATCACGAGAATGATCTGCCCAACAGCATTGGTCCGAGCGTGCAGGTTTCGGGATACTTTACCGGTGGCGGCGCGAGCGTCGGGAATACACGGCAGTTTCGCACCGGCATCGAGAACGACGACGACATCATCCTGACGACCTCTCATCACACCATCAAGACGGGCTACCAGTTGTTCTTCAAGACGCGCGACAGCGATCTCTATAACGGCTTCAATGGCACGTATGTTTTTGCGGGTGCGCCGCAGTATCTGACGAAGACGGCTGAGGTGTTTACCAATGTCAGCGGAGACCCCAGGGTGCGTGTGAAGCAGGTGCGCTTAGCGGCGTTCTACCAGGACGACATGAAGCTGCGCGATAACCTGACCTTCTCGTTCGGGCTGCGTTACTTCCTCGAAAGCGATCCGGCGACGTTTGCGAACTTCACGCCGCGGCTGGGTTTTGCGTGGTCTCCGGACAAGAAGAAGACGTGGCAGGTGAAGAGCCACTTCGGTCTTTTTAACGGCCAGTTGAGCGCCGATGAAGCCGAAGAACTTCACCGCGAAGACGGCGTGCAGCGAATTACGAGCCTTGTCTACAACCCGCTTTATGGTTCTCCGCTGACGAACACGACGCCCATTCACGCGCAGCGCACGCTGGGTCCGGGATTCACGCCGGGAACGTACGCCATCGGCGACCTGAGTGTTTCGAAGGACTTGCCGTTCGGCTTCAATCTGAACGTGGAGAGCATCTTCATCCGCTTCCTTACGTACGACCGCACGGTGAATATCAACCAGCCGCTCGACAGCAATCCGTACGGCGTGCGCCCGCTGACGCCCAACCTGAACATCTTGCAGGTACAGAGCAACGGCACCGGACAGGGGCGCGGCGAGTTCATCGGGCTGAGCAACTTCAAGCGCAAACGCGTGCAGTTCTTCCTCGCGGGGCTGCACATTAACATCCGCGAGAACACCGACGATCAGACCTTCTTCCAGCCGCAAAGCGCGTACACCGATGCCGGGGAGCAGGCTCGCCGCGACAACCAGGGCCTGTGGCAGGTGTTTGGCAACGCGACGATCAGTCTGCCGTGGAAGCTCTCACTCGCGGGCAACGGTTTCTCGCAGTGCGGCAAGCCGTTCAACATTACAACCGGCTCCGACAACAACGGCGATGGCAACTTCAACGATCGTCCGCAGTATGCTGCACCGGGCGCGGTGGCCAATGGCACGACGGTGTTCGCTACACCGTTCGGCGTGCTGACCAATGCCGGGCCGATCATCAACGGGATTCCGCTGCGGCCGATCGCGCGCGACATGGGTGCGCTGCCGTGGAACTTCCACCTCGATGCGAACCTGCAACGCGCCTTTGTGCTGAACAAAGACGCCAAGGCCGAGCACCCGCAGACGGTGACAGCCAACATTCGCTCGGCGAATTTTCTGAATCACACTAATGTGACGGCGGAGGGCAGCGTGCTGGGTTCGCCGCAGTTCCTGGTGCCGGTCTCGGCGGATACGGGACGGCGCATTGAGTTCGGTCTGCGGTACAGCTTCTAAAGCTGCGCCGCGGCTGAGAGCGGTTCAGGCTTCGCGCTCTTTCCTGACCCGCAGGATGAGATAAACGAGGACCGCAATATTGATGACGAGCACGATAACCTTGGACGCCGTGGCGTGGTCGTAAATTTCGTAAATCTCCAAGGGAATCAGCGAGGCAGTGATGACGATGGTGAACCATTCGGCCCAGCGTTTGAGCAGCCACAGACCGATGCCTTCAGTAAGAAATAGGGCGGCGTAAATGAAGCTGACGAGGCCGAGCGCCTTGAGTTTCTCAGGCGGGATTGTCGAAGCTTTGCTGAGGGCCTTCTCGACGTAGTGGCCGCCAGGATCGAGGCCGAGCGCGGCGACCCAGCGATCCAGGATGCCGTCGCCCTGCTGCATCACTTTGAGGACGCCGACTCCGATCGCAACACACAGGGCGGCTTTGACAACCTTGAAGACGGCGATGAGGCGGATTAGTCCGTTGTTGGACTGTTTCATGCAGTTGCCACGGCCATAAGGTTGAACGCTCCAGAGAGTTCGATGCGAATTGGGTGCGCGGTGAGCTGTAATTTTGGCTGCGCATGCGGCTCGGCGTACGATAAGGAACCAAGCAAACTAAGACGTCTCGGGCCCTGTTCAAATCCTGCCGTAAGAGGAGTGGAGCCTTTGGCGCAAGCTGCGACGATCATCCCTGGTACTTACGTTGAACCCATGGCAGCGCGCCCGCGCATGCGGCTTGAGGCTGTCGATCTGCTGCGTGGATTGTTGATGCTGCTGATGGCTGTCGACCATACCCGCGACTACTTTTCCAGCGCCGCCGTCAATCCTACGGATCCGCTGAATTCATGGCCAGCACTCTTCGCGACACGGTGGATGACGCACCTCTGCGCGCCGGGGTTTACGGCACTCTGCGGAGCGTCGGTGTACCTGCAGCGTCAGCGTGGGAAGTCCGCGGCACAGGCGGCGAGGCTGCTTTACACGCGGGGCCTGTGGTTCCTTCTGCTCGACCTTACGCTGATCAGCTTTGCGTGGAGCTTCACGTTCAAGGCTCCGTTCATGAACATCATTTCAACGATCGGAATCTGCATGGTCGGGCTCGGCGCGTTGCAGCGCTTCTCTGTGCGGACGGTCGGGATCATCGGGGCATTGATCGTGCTGCTGCATAATCTGCTCGATCCGATCCAGGCGGCAAGTCTTCGTCACTTTTCGAATCTCTGGGTCCTGATCCACCAGCGCGACTTTCTGACGTTCAACGGCCAACGTATCGCGCTCGTTTATTTCCCGGTCCTGGCATGGTTCGGCATCCTCTGCCTGGGCTATGCGTTCGGTCCGCTTCTCACGCGGCCTTACGCCACGCGGAGGCGTTTTGCGCTAAGTATGTCCGGTGCACTTCTGCTGGCGTTCGCCGTTCTGAGGGTCTTTCACGGCTACGGAGATTCGTACCAATTCGAACACCGCGGCAGATTGTCACAGACTGCGATGAGCTTCTTCCAGGTGCAGAAGTATCCACCGTCGCTGCAGTATGTGCTCGCGACTTTTGGTGTGCTGCTTCTTCTGTATGCGTTTTTCGATGCGGCGGTTGAATCAGATTGGGTGCCGAGGGCCCGCGCGTTTGTCGAAGTCTACGGCCGTGTGCCGTTCCTGTTTTATGTGCTTCACATCTACGTGATCCACAGCGCGGCGCTGGTGTGGACGTACGCGGTACATGGCGAGTGGCGCTACTGGATCGGTCCGCAAAACAACTGGGGCGATGGCCTTCCCGCTGGCTGGGGGTTCGGTCTGCCGGTCGTTTATGCTGTCTGGTTGGGGGTCGTGCTGGCGCTATATTTTCCGTGCCGGTGGTTCAGTCAACTCAAGGCGCGACGACGCGACTGGTGGCTCAGCTACCTGTAGCGTTGATCGCGATTTATTCAATTTGAACGAGGACCGCTTCGCCGTGGCTCGCTCCACCGGGCGTGATGGTGGAGTGCTGCGGCGCTGTCCGGGCGTTTCAACTACTCAGGTGGCCATCTTCAGCTCTTCTTGTGCGCCACTGTCGTCTTCTTCGCTGGAGCCTTGGCAGCCGAGGCCGATGCTGTCTGCGCGAGAGCCGCGTCAATCACGCTGTAAAGCTGGCTGACGTCGACCACCTGCACCCAGCTTTTCGGCGTGACGACGATGATGGTGGGCGTATGCACCAGGCCCATCTTGTTGCCGAGATCGCGGTCAGCGTTGACTTCCTTCTCGAACTGGCCGGTGGGGTCCAGGCGGAAGGGCATTTGCAGGTTGTGCGTCTGGAAGAACCTGGTGGTGAAGTTGTGCAGGTCGTCCTTGCTGGCGATCTGATACTGGCTGGCAAAGACCTGGCGGCGGTAATCTTCCGCGATCGCGGGCGAAACCTTGTCTTCGAGGTAGCGCGCGAAGATCGAGGCATCGTGGCTCCAGATGTGGCCGGGGATCTGGAAGTCGCGGCGGATCAGCGGAATCTTGTAGTGGGACACAGCCGCATGGACGATGGGGAAAGCATGAGCGCAGGCGGGGCATTCGAGGTCTTCCCACTCGATGATGGCGACCTTTGCGCCGGGTGGCACCTTGAACATCGACGTATCTTTGAAAGGGTCGCCCTGACCGCCAACGGCGCTCTGCGCGAAGGCAGAGCCGGCAGCGAGCGAGAGGAACAATGCAGCGGAGAGAAGTCGAGACATACCGTTAGGACGCAAGTGAATACCTTTTGAGAGCAGGATGCTCTTCTACATATTGAATCATAGCGGCGGGGTACTCGAGGCACAGGCGCAGCCAGGGCTTGGCTAGGGAAAAAGTTCAGAGAGACGACGCGCTCCATGGACCACCCGCTCCACGCGGACCACTTGTCCGATTACCCGGAAGAGAATGACGTAATTTCCGTAAACGCCAGCACGTGCATCAGGCCCAATGTCAAGTCTCAGGCGAAAGCTGAACGGTTGGCGGGCAACGCGTTCAATCTCGGCTATAAGTTCCTCCAGGAATGTCACGGCGCGGACTGGATTATGTTGTGCAATGTACGCCCCAATAACACCGAGATCGTCCTCGATCCTCGGAGAGAGTTCAAGTTGCATTTCTAAGATTCGGCAATTCTGCCGGTCGCAAACTTCTCGCGGACTCTGCGGAATACCGGACCAGGCGCAACGCCTGGCCGTGTATCTTCAAGCGCTTCTTGCCAGGCGGTCTTGAGATGCGCGATATCCTGCTCCACCACGTCGTCCGGTAAAGCCACATTCATTGCCTCAACTTGAGCCATCAACCGCCCCCTACTAAACCATTGTCTTGATCTTAGTCCAACTCAATAGGAGCGGGACTGCAATTCAAGCTTCCGCCGATGCTATTCTGCGAGCGAAGGAAAATCGAAATGCTGGCCATCTTTCCGCTCGTAAACCTCGTCGTCCTAATCGCGATCCTGCTCGTACTACTGCTTCGTAAACCCGCGTCTACGCCGGAAGATGCGCGGCTGGCGCAGCTTCTTTCTGCGGACATACCGGGTGCCCTCGCTCGCGCGGAAGCGCGCGGTCAAGCGCTGGATCAGCATCTTCGCGCTGAGCTGGCGCAGCTTCGGACTGACTCCGCTGCGTCCTCCGCCGCACTGCGTACCGAAGTCCTGGGCAACATCAACACCTTGGGCGAGACGCTGCGGACCGGCATGGATGCTCAACTTTCGGGGCTGACGCAGCGTTTTACCGCCTTCACTGCGGACACGACGCGTCACGCTACCGAGACTCGTGACGCGCTGTCGCGACGCCTGACCGAACTGGGCGCGGCGCAGACCGAGCACCAGGAAAGACTTCGCGGCACCGTCGAGCAGAGGCTCGATGCACTAAACGTGAGCAACTCTGCAAAGCTCGAAGAGATGCGCCTGACGGTCGATGAGAAACTCCATGCCACGCTACAAACCCGGCTGACCGAAAGCTTTGGCGCGGTCACGGACCAGCTCAGCAAGGTCCATGCGGGTCTGGGGGAAATGAACACCCTCAGCACGGGCGTCAACGATCTGAACCGCATCTTTTCGAATGTGAAATCGCGGGGTGGTTTTGCCGAAGTCCAGCTTGGCAAGCTGCTGGAACAGGTCCTCGCTCCGGGGCAGTACGTCGAAAACGTTAATGTTCGTCCCGGGACTCAGGAGGTGGTTGAGTTTGCGGTGCGTTTCCCCGGCACGGGCGGCGATGTGCTGCTGCCGATCGATGCGAAGTTCCCGCGCGAGGATTGGGAGCGGCTCGAAACAGCGTACGAAGGCGGCCTCCCGGCCAACGTGGAGCAGGCGCGCAAAGCCTTCGACGCGGCCATTCGCACCGAGGGCAAACGCATCTGCTCGAAGTACATCAACGAGCCGATTACGACGCCGTACGCCATTATGTTTCTGCCGACGGAAGGGCTCTACGCCGAGGTTTTACGCCGTGACGGGCTGCAGGCCGACCTGCATCAGAACTGCCGTGTCATGGTCGCCGGGCCATCGAATCTCTACGCCCTGCTGACCAGCTTCCAGCTTGGCTTCCGCATGTTGAACCTGCAGAAAAAGGGCAACGAAGTCTGGAACGTTCTGGCCAAGACTCAGACCGAGTTCAAGACCTTCGAAACCCTGATGTCGTCGATGGAAAAGCAGGTTGGCACGGTACAGAATACGATTCAGAAGCTGGGCGTACGCACCCGCGCCATCAACCGTACGTTGGCCGATGTGAGCTCAGAGGCCGGTCGGACTGCTCTGGAACCGGAGGTAAACCCCGCGGCTTTTGACGGCTTTCTGCCCATGCTGGCGGCGGAAGAGGAGGACGAGCGATAGCGCAAGAGGTGATGAGCCCGGCTCTTAGCCATGATCGATTGCAGCCCGTCGTTGCGGAGCATCACCTTAAGGCGGCAGAGGCAGCACTCCCAGGGGAAGAAACCGAGCAGGGGCAATACTTTACGCTCGAAAAATCCAGCCCTGTTCAGGCGCCTGAACTCCTCTGAATGACAACGTCCACACGACTTTTTCATAGGCCCGAATAACTCCGCTCACTTGTTCGCAGCAATCACTTCAGCAACGGGAAAGACTTTCCACATGCATCTGATAACGATAGTTCGTTTCACCATCGCGACCGGCCATAGTAACCTTTAAGTGGAAGTCACCAAAGTAATGCCTCGCAGAACAAGCTATGTTTTGAGATGCATTTCAGGGGCGGCGAGGAATCGAAGCCCTACAGAGTCGTTATCGGCCAACCGATCGGCGGGAATAACCGGCGGAGCAACAGGAGCTCCGAACATCATTTGGTCTGCAAATGTATCCCGGGCTTCCTTTACACCATCCAACCGCGTGGGTATGCTTGCACATTGGAGCGTGTCGAAAAGGTTCGCACCGGCAGCCCTCGAATTTTGTACCAGGAATCAAAAGAACGCACAGGAGAAACGCAATGGGAGCAGTAGACGAGAAGGTTAAGCAGATTATTGTCGAGCAACTTCAGGTGGATGAAGCCGAAGTAACGCCCGGGGCCAGTTTTCAGGAAGACCTCGGAGCAGACTCGCTGGACGTAGTCGAGCTCGTCATGCAGTTTGAAGAAGCGTTCGATATTCAGATTCCGGACGAAGACGCGGAGAAGATCAAGACGGTGAAAGACGCCATCGATTACATCGAGAAGAACCAGAAGGGCAAGTAACCGCATGACGGAGCAGCGTCGCGTTGTGGTCACAGGCCTCGGCCTCGTGTGCGGTGTGGGAAACACTGTACCCGAGGTCTGGGCGGGCCTGCTGGCGGGCAAAAGCGGAATGGCGGAGATCAAGGCTTACGATCTCGAAGGCCACTCTGTCCGCTTTGCCGCAGAGGTCAAGGACTTTGATCCCCATATTTTCGTGGACAAAAAAGAGGCTCGCAAGATGGGCCGCTTCATCCATTTCGCCATGGCGGCCGCGCATGAGGCCATGCAGCACTCCGGCCTCCAGGTGACGGCTGAAAACAGCGAGATGGTCGGGGTGCATATCGGCTCCGGCATTGGCGGGTTCGACATCATCGAACGCGAGCACAAGGCGATGATCGCCGGCGGCCCGCGGAAGATTTCGCCGTTCTTTATCCCGGCGAGCATTATCAACCTGGCCGCCGGGCACGTCAGCATCAAGTACGGCGCCAGGGGGCCGAACGAGGCTACGGCCACGGCTTGTACCTCTTCGGCGCACGCTATTGGTGACGCCTTCCGTACAATCCAGCGGGGCGATGCGGATGCCATGATCGCCGGCGGTGCTGAAGCTGCGATTACGCCGCTGAGTGTTGGCGGGTTTGCGGCCATGAAGGCGCTCTCCACCCGCAACGACGACCCGACACACGCCTGCCGCCCGTTCGACAAGGACCGCGACGGCTTCGTGGTTGGCGAAGGGGCGGGCATTCTGATCCTCGAAGAATTGGAGTTTGCCCGGGCTCGGGGGGCGAATATTCTCGCGGAGATCATCGGGTACGGCATGTCCGGTGACGCGTTCCACATGACCGGAATGGCTCCAGAAGGCGAAGGCTGCCGCCGCGCCATGGCCCAGGCGCTGAAATCCGCCAGCCTTTCTCCGGACAAGATCGACTACGTCAACGCCCATGCGACTTCCACACCGCTCGGCGACGCGCTTGAGTCGAAGGCGATTGAAAATGTCTTTGGCGAACGCGCGGTCAACCACACGCTGCTGGTGAGTTCGACCAAATCGATGACCGGGCACTTGCTGGGCGGCGCAGGCGGGCTCGAAGCCGGCATTACTATCATGGCGATGCTGAACCAGATCGCACCGCCAACCATGAACATCGTCGAGCTCGACCCGGCCTGCCGCCTGAACTACGTCCCCAACCAGCCGCAGGACGCGAAGATTGACTATGCCCTGTCAAACTCGTTTGGGTTTGGCGGGACGAACGGCTCGCTGGTCTTCAAGCGCTGGATGGAGTAACCCGGCCCCCTGCATCCCAAAGCTGCGCCGAATGGGGGGGCCGTTTCTTTGTCCCGTTTTGCCCCGTTCTGCCCCCGTGTTCCCCGCCCGATTGCGGCC
>CAZZYB010000107.1:0-10038 GCA_964658125.1 uncultured Acetobacteraceae bacterium
TTACAGATATCGGCAAGGAACGCGGGTGGCCGGCGACGACGCGGCGGCAGTTCGACGCGCTGCGAGGTCCGAGCGGGGCGCTGATTGTGGGCGATGCGGAGGAGGCGGTGGAGAAGATTTTGTACATCGACGAAGCGCTGGGTGGCATTTCGCGGCTGAACTTTCAGATGAGTGCGGCTACGCTGTCGCATGAGCGGTTGATGCACTCGATTGAGGTGCTGGGAACGAAGGTGGCGCCGGCGGTGCGAAAGGAACTCGGAAAGCGGAAGTCGTAGCCCCATAGATGGACCGAGGCTAGTTTCGCTGGTATAAGATGGCCCCCAAAGGAGGGCTTTATGGGGCGTCGAGTATTCCTGGCACGTTTGGCTCAGTTGGCTGCTCTACCTTTTGTGACAGGCGGTCGCTCTGTGGAGGGGCAGGAGCCACACAGGTCGCTCAAGATTGTAATGAAGAGTGCGTGGGGATCGGATGATCCGACCAAAGCGGCGTTCCCTTTTCTGCATGGGTTGGCGCTGGCGGAGGCTGGACACCAAGTGCAGATTTTTCTGCTGGGAGAGGCTGTGGGCCTGATGCGCAAGACGTTGGCTGACTCGGTCACGCCGGTCGGATGGCCGCCGGTGGGCGAGACGCTGGATAAAGTAGCCGCTAAGCATATCCAGATTTATGCGTGCGGGACGTGCTCTCGCGCCAGGGGCGTGACCGAAACGGACCTGAAGAATTATGGGGCGAAGTACGGAAATCCGGCGATATTCGTCTCGCTGATTGAGTGGGCTGACCGGGTCATCACGGAATAGCTGCTGGGAACGAAGGTGGCAGCGACGGTGCGGAACGGGCGAAATCGATGGTTTCTGCAACGGGTATCATGAATCGAGCAGCCTCCATGGATTTGCGACGCTGAAAGTTAGAACTAGCGTCAGTTACCGGAGTGCATTTTTGCTCGCTCAGGCGGCCCCCGGAATGGAAAAAAATCTCGAGCAGACTGCGGCGCAGGAAAGCTCGGCTGACGTTGGCGCAAGCACAACGCTTGGGGACGGTACGGTTGCGTTCGCTCCAGCCACAAGATTCATGGGGCGGTATCTGGTCGAGCAGCTCCTTGGTGTGGGCGGCATGGGCGAGGTGTACCGGGCACGGGACACGCGTCTGGAGCGCACCGTCGCCATCAAAATTTTGCCCGATGAGACGGCCGCGGATAGCTCCTTCAGACGCAGATTTCTGAATGAAGCCCGCACGGCGTCGGCGCTCAATCACCCCAACATTGTGGCCATTCACGACATCTGCACGGACAAGAACGTGGACTTCATCGTGATGGAATATATCGATGGAGTCACTCTTGAAAATCTGATTGCAAAAGAGCCCTTGAGCCTGGATCGACTGGTTGGGTTTGGCTCTCAGGTTGCGATGGCTCTGGGTGCGGCACACGCGGCGGGGATTGTGCACCGGGACGTCAAGCCGGCCAACATTATGGTCGCCAAGGGGCAGGAAATCAAGGTGCTCGACTTCGGAATTGCGAAGGGGCAGCCGGGCGGATTGGAGACGCAGTTAACGCGTGCCGGCGCGATCATTGGGACGATTGCGTACATGTCGCCTGAACAAACCCGGGGCGAAGAGATGGATCATCGCTCGGATGTGTTTTCGCTGGGGTGCGTACTGTATGAAGCGGCGACGGGTCGGAAGCCGTTCCATGCCTCCAGCGCTCTTAGCCTGATGCATGAGATCGCAACCACCGATCCGGAACCGCCCAGCGTGCATCGGCCCGAACTTCAACCGGAGTTCGTTCGTCTGGTGATGCGGTGCCTGGCGAAGGAGCGGCGGCAGCGGCCGGACTCGGCGATAGAACTTGCGACCGAGCTCAAGTCGCTTGCATTTCCTAAGCGGCCACACATCGAAGTGAGGCTAAAGCTTCCGACGGTCGCAGTCATACCTCTGAAATTACGTGGTGCAGCAGCAACCGATCAATTCCTTTCGGTCTCGCTGGCGGAAGCGCTGATTCATCGCCTTTCGTCGACTGGAAAGCTGTTGGTCCGGCCAATCGCAAGTGTGATTCGTTACTCGGGCGACGAGGTGGACTGGGCGAGGATTGTCAGGGAGTTGAATGTTGACCTGGTTGTGGAAGGCGCGCTGCAAATTGCGGGTGGCAAGATTCGCGTGCTGGTCCAGATCCATCGGGCGAGCGACGCGGAGACGATCGCCTCGCTGAAGCAGGATGGCGACTCAGACGATCTGTTTGCTCTGCAAGATCGTTTGGCTGACCAGGTGAGCGAGGTCTTTGTTCCGCGCCAGAAAGACAAGACCGGCGGACGGGTGATGCCTACGAAAAACGCGGGAGCGTTTGAACTCTATCTGCGCGCCGTCGATCGCCAGGTGCACGTGGATAAATTTGAGATGGCGTCGGCGATCGAGTTGCTGACTCGCGCGACGGAGTTGGATCCTGCGTTTGCGGACGCGTGGGGGTTGCTGGCGCAGGCTTGCGCGCAGATGGGGTCTCATCTCGATCTGGATCCGAAGTGGTTTGAGCTTGGGGAGATCGCTATCGCGCGGACTCTCGAACTTGATCCGATACAGTGCACTGCGTTGTGCGCTCGCGGCATGATTTTATGGTCACCGTCACGAAGCTTTCAAAACCGCGCGGCGTTGCGGGCGCTGAACGCTGCAGTGAAGATCGATCCTTCAAGGCCGACGGCTCGTCATCAGCGTTCGGCGATTCTGTGGCATCTTGGGTTTCTGGATGCCGCGGAGCAGGACGCGATTGAGTTGCAGGTGGCGAACCCGGCGCTGAGCGCGTTGCATCTTGGAGCGATCGCGCTGCAGCGAGGCAATTTCGACTTGAGCTCGGAGTTTTATCGACGAGCGCTTGAGCTGGAGCCGAACGGCGTTCTGAATCACCTGATGGCGCCGTTGCCGGTGTTGTATGCCGAACGGCTTGAAGATGCTCGGTCAGCAGTTGACAAGGCAAGGCAAATGTTCCCGGCGGAATCTTTTGGTCTTGGCATGACGGCCATCCTCGCCGGGATCGAAGGGGACGCAAAGCGCGCAGAAATGCTTGCCGATGAAGCGTCGCAGAGCAGCCGCAGCATGACGCATACGCACCACACCTGGCACTCCTGCGCCGCAGCCTACGCCTTGAGTGCTAAGCCGGACAAAGCCATCCATGAACTGGAACGATGCGCGGCCATGGGCCTCCCGAACTACCGTCTGTTCGAAGGTGATCCGTACCTTCAATCTTTGCGCACGGATGCGCGGTTTGAAGAACTCATGACTCGGCTGCGCCGTGAGCATGACTCGATGCGGGATGAGTTCGGGATGAACGATTAAGACGTTTGTCTTACAAGCGGCAAATGAGTAGCTCGCGTTCGTAGATCATCTCGGGTGGTAAGTGGTCGTGGAGGGCTAGGAAGAGTTCTTCATGGCCCATGACTTCCTGCTTCCATTGGGCGCGGTCTACCGTCTGGAGTACGTCGAACTGCTCGCGGGTCATCGGGATGGGGAGGCCATTCCAGTTCATGTCTTCGTAGTGCGGGGTCCAGCCGATGGGGGTTTCCTTGCCCTGGGCGCGGCCGCGAACACGATCGACTACCCACTTGAGGACGCGCATGTTCTCGCTGTAACCGGGCCAGAGGAAGTTGCCGTCGGCGTCCTTGCGGAACCAGTTGACGTGGAAGACGCGGGGGGTGGCTTTGAGCTCGCGCTGCATCTTCAGCCAGTGCCGGAAGTAGTCGCCCATGTGGTAGCCGCAGAAGGGGAGCATGGCCATTGGATCGCGGCGGACTTTGCCGATGGCGCCGCCTGCTGCCGCCGTAGTCTCCGAACCCATCGTGGCTCCGATGTAGACGCCTGAGGACCAGTTGAAGGCTTGGAACACCAACGGCATCGTTGTCGGGCGGCGGCCGCCGAAGAGGAAGGCGGAGATGGGGACGCCGTTGGGGGATTCCCAGGCTTCCATGTCGATGGACGGGCACTGCGAGACGGGTGCGGTGAAGCGGCCGTTGGGGTGCGCGGCGGGTTTCCCGGTTTCCTTGCTGATGGCCGGGGTCCAGAGGTCTCCGCGCCAGTCGAGACACTCCGCGGGTGGGGTGTCAGTCATGCCTTCCCACCAGACGCCGCCTTCGGGGGTGAGCGCGACGTTGGTGAAGATGGTGTTGCTGGCCAGGGTGGCCATGGCGTTGGGGTTGGTGTTGGCGGAGGTGCCGGGAGCTACACCGAAGAAGCCGGCTTCGGGGTTGATGGCTCGAAGCTGGCCGGTGGCGTCGGGCTTGATCCAGGCGATGTCGTCGCCGACGGTCCAGATTTTCCAGCCTTCGAAGCCGGCCGGTGGGATCATCATGGCGAAGTTGGTTTTGCCGCAGGCGCTGGGGAAGGCGGCGGCGACGTAGGTCTTTTCGCCTTCAGGGGATTCGACGCCGAGGATGAGCATGTGCTCGGCCATCCAGCCTTCGTCGCGGGCGATGTTGGAGGCGATGCGAAGGGCGAAGCACTTTTTGCCAAGGAGCGCGTTGCCCCCGTAGCCGGAGCCGTAGCTCCAGATTTCGCGGGTTTCGGGGAAGTGGACGATGTACTTGGTGTCGTTCTGGGGCCAGGAGACGTCTTTCTGGCCGGGGTCGAGCGGTGCCCCTACCGTGTGCATGCAGGGGACGACGCGCTTGGTGTCCTTGTCGATTTCGGCGAAGACGGGAGCACCGATGCGAGCCATGATGCGCATGTTGACGACGGCGTACGCGGAGTCGGTTAGCTGCACGCCGATCTGCGACAGCGGCGAGCCGATGGGGCCCATCGAGTAGGGGAGGACGTACATGGTGCGACCCTTCATGCAGCCGCGGAAAAGCGACTTGAGCTTCTTGCGCATGACGTACGGGTCTTCCCAGTTATTCGTCGGGCCGGCGTTGTCCTTGGAGAGAGAGCAGATGAAGGTGCGGTCTTCTACGCGGGCCACGTCGTTGGGTGATGAGCGGGCGTAGTAGCACCCGGGCCACAGCTTTTCGTTGAGCTTGACGAAGGTGCCCGCGTCAACCAGCTTCTGGCAGAGGTACTCGTTCTCAGCGTCGGATCCGTCGATCCAGTGGATGGCCGCCGGCTGTGTGAGCTCGGCCATTTTCTCTACCCAGCGGATCAGGTGCTTATTGGTGGTGAGGACGCGGGTGGAAGTCGCCGCGATTTTTGCTGCTGAAGCCATATGTGCCTCCAGTCTTCTTCAAAGACTAAGAAAAGACTAGAGCAGCGGATATGCGGTTGTCCCTGTCAGATGGGTGAAAAGTTATTAAGGAAATTCAAAACGCGCGGTTATCGGTGCGGGGTGGATTGTCGGAGAGGTTCATCCAACCGATGACACATGGAACTGCGAGGCCGGCGCAAACGTTGTTTACACCTGCCCAAGGGCTCTCAGCTTTCTTCCCTTAACACGTGCAATCGGGTGTGGCCGGCCAACGCGCGTGCATGCGCCCTAGCCGATCTTGTCCCACCCGGTGATTCGGTATGGCCGTTTTGCGTCGCGGGGAAGGCTGACGCGGCCCTGTGATGCTTCAGGGCGCCATTTGAGGGTCAGCCCTTCGAGATCCGAGCCCCGGCCTTTCCATTGCCGTTTACCATTGCCGTACACACGGACGCGCAGGCGCCGCGCCGCGGGATCGTTCGTGGATAAACCCACCTCTGCCCACGGGACGATGGAGTCGGAGAGCACATAGACAGGGATACGCTCGAATGACCTGTCGACGTGGATACGCTGGCCTCCTGCCATGCGTTCGCCCGTCCAGAAGTCGTGCCAATCGCCTGCGGGAAGCACGACGGCTCTGCCCGGCTCACCTGCAAACATCGGAGCGACAAGGAGACGGTCGCCGACCATGTATTGGTCGTCGACCGTGTGCAGTGAGGCGTCAGGGAAATCGAGTACAAGCGCGCGAAACGCCGGTGTGCCGTCTGCAGCGTACTGTGCGAAGGCGGAACTTAAATAGGGCACCAGGGACATGCGCCAGCCGAGAATCTCACGGCACCGTGCTTCGAGGGTTTGCCACTGAGGGGAGAAGTCGTCTGCGTTATTGCGTTCGCGATCGATCTGCTTCCACGGGGGGTTGCGAATGTACCAGGCATTCACCATCGCGAGTGGAGAGAAAACGACGCTCTGAAGCCTCCGCAACAGGTCTTCTTCACTGACCGCGTCGCGAACTTCGGGACACCATAGCAAGCCACCGAAGCCTGCGTTGAGCAAGGCGCGGATAAACTGCCGGTGATCGTAAAGGTCGCTGTAAAGCACGAAGGGATATGGCGCTGCGAGCGCGCCGCTGGAGCGAACGAGGCCGAGCGTAGGTAGGTTGCGTTTGCGGAAGGCGTCCAGAATGGCGTGCTGATAGCCCAGGCCGAATGCGGCATGCATCTGTTCGCCGTCGAGGCCGGATGGGAAACGTGCGAAGTCCGGCCAGGACCAACCCTCGGTGAAGTCGGAGCCATCGCATTCATCGAGTTTGAAGCCGGAGACTCCGGCGTCGATGAGAGCCTTGCCGTGGTAGTCGCCAAAGATTTCTCGTGCGGGTTCGCCTGCGAAGTCCGGTACAAGGCCCTGCCAGACGGCGTAGTCGCCAGAGTGAGGAACGAGTGGAGCGAAGATGGGGGAGGAGGGATGCGTGAACGCGTGCTCCCAGAGATTGACGCGGTAGTCGAGAGTGCGGGCCTGGTCGAGGAATTTCCTGGGGTCAGGGAAGCGGGAGGGCTCCCACACGAAGCTGCATGAGTAGGAGTGGGTCTGCCATCCGGGCTCCAGGCCGAGTACGTCGCAAGGGATGTTGTGGGTGCGGAACTCGCGGGCAAGGGTCAAGACCTCTTCCGCGGAGAGGTGCATTTCGGGGCGATACCAGAAGCCGAGACCCCACTCTGGTGGCTGCACTCCGCCGCCGGAGAACAGGTTGTAGCGCTGCACCGCGTTGAGCATCGACGGGCCGGCGAAGAGGTAGATGTCGACTCCTGCTGCGCGCGGTATCTCGACGCGCATTTGTCCTTGCTCCTGGCGATCGAGCTCACGCATGTGGGCGGGGTTGCTGATGTCGGTCGGAGTGAGAGGGGCGGGCTGGGTGGGCCGGGGGTGCGCGTCTCCGCAGTAGAACTGGGCTTGGCGAAAGGTATCGACGAGCACACCATAGCCGCGCGTGGTGACGTAGAAGGGCAGGGGAGCATGCGAGTCGCCGGAGTCTCCCTTAGGGTCGGCGTTGACGCGGATGGTGCGCTTCTTGCCGCGCTGTTGGAAGGAGAGGAGTTGGAGCCCGAAGCCGTAAATCAACTCTCCGGTCGCGAGAGGGAGTACCACGCTGGCGCCGCGACGATCTACGCTCGCGTGAACTCCTTGTAGCGGGACGTCATCAACGGCGGGGAGCGTATGCAGCGCGGCGCTTGCGGGCTGGATAAGACGGGAGCGCACGGGGGAGTGCGCCTCCGGAGTTCCGATGGTTGCGCGCCAGATGCCGGGGAAGATTGGTTTCCACTGAAGCGCTGTCGAACCCGCCGATCGGATCGCAGATTGTGGAACCAGGGCCTCCGCGTTGGATGCAAGCAACGAAGAGGCGGCGAGGGTACCCGCGAGACCTTTACCGAGCTGCCGGCGGGTTATTGCTTTCATACGAACTCACTCTCACTCAGATGCATTATGATTGCCGCGATGGAACCGATTCCATTATGCATGGAGTGAACTCTATGCAAGGCTATCCCGGCTGTCAAACGAAGAAATAGCGGCGAGAGAATTGGACGAATCCAAGCGCGGCTCGCTCATGGTACAAACATCGTGCCACGCATCGGCGAGTGCGCTTGAAAGAAAGGCCCAGGCAGAGCAATGGTTACGAAAGCTCGAAGCGTTCCGGCTCTGATGGATGTTGCGCGGCGCGCGGGGGTGGGTGCGGCTACTGTGTCGCGTGTCATCAACGGTGGCCAGAACGTGAGCCGCAAGACGATGGCTGCCGTACAGAAGGCGATTGACGAGCTTGGCTATCACCCCAACCAGGCTGCGCGCAGTTTGAAGGGTGCGCGCACCAAAACGATTGGGCTCATCGTGCCGAGTGTGGCTGATCCCTTCTTCTCAACTGCCGCTGCTGCCATCCAGGATGTAGCGCGAGCGCATGGCAGCCTGGTGCTCCTCGCCGCCTCCGATAATCTTCCCGATCGTGAAAGAGAGCAGGTCATCA
Organism: uncultured Acetobacteraceae bacterium; assembly: GCA_964658125.1. Lineage (GTDB taxonomy): Bacteria > Acidobacteriota > Terriglobia > Terriglobales > Acidobacteriaceae > Granulicella. The sequence goes on from CAZZYB010000107.1 coordinate 8,154, forward strand.
CGCTTATTCAGCGTCGCATTGACGGCCTGATCCTGGCGCCGTCAGATGCCGCCGATATGGACATGCTGGAGCATGCGGGATTTCCTGTGGTGTGTTTCGATCGACCTTTTCCGGGGAATCCGATGCCTACGGTCCTAAGCGATAACTATGGCGGTGCGAGGGCCGCGACCGAACATCTTGTCCGAAGCGGTTATAAGCGCATCCTGTGTATGGGCGGCGACCGCGAATTGTTTACCAGTCAGGCTCGTGTGCGTGGCCACCGCGACGTCATCCGGGCGGGGCGGTTACCGTATCTTGCGGAGTTGAATGTTCAGGATTACGGATCTGCGGAAGAAGCTATTCAACGTCATCTGCGCGGCGAGAACCGCATCGATGCAATCTTCAGTATCAAGAACGCGATCACAGTAAATGCTTACAAGATCTTGCGGAAACTCGACATTGCTATTCCGAAGTCGGTGGCTCTTATGGGTTATGACGACTTTGAACTTGCGGACGCGCTGGAACCTCCAATAAGCGTAGTTCGGCAGCCGGTGGTCAGCATAGCGACTCGCGCGGCTGAGATGCTTTTCGAAGCTCTCAGGACGGGAGAAGAGAAGCGGCAAACCGTCACGTTGAAGGTTGAATTGGTACATCGGGGATCGTGTGGCGAGCTGCGCAAGGAGAAAAAGTCCAGGTCCCGGTGAACAGGATCGGTTCTATCTCGTCGAGGAATCGTCAAGCGAACACTTAAAGCTCTACACTACTGCGGCAATCTGGAATCGATACCGATCATCATGAATAGCGAAGGAGAATCCCGTGCGTATCACCTCTAAACTTTTGCGGAGCACCATCGTTGGTGCACTGGGCGGTTTTCTGTTCGGGTTCGATACGGTGGTCATATCGGGTACGACTACGCAGCTGCGCGAGGTGTTTCACCTCACGCCGACCTCCTTCGCCTGGACGATGTCGATTGCACTCTGCGGCACGGTGGCGGGTTGTTTCATCGCGGGACCGCTAGGGCAGCGCTTCGGAAGCCGGAATATATTGCGCGGCTTGGCAGTGCTCTACATCCTTTCCGCGCTGGGCTGCGCGTATGCATGGAGCTGGCCTGTCCTGATGACCGCTCGATTTATTGGCGGGCTTGGGATTGGCGGCTCCTCGGTCCTTGGGCCGGTATATATCGCGGAGCTCGCTCCCGCGAGTTGGCGTGGACGTCTGGTTGGAGCCTTTCAGATCAACATTGTCGTCGGTATTCTCGTTGCCTATGTGTCTAACTGGTACATCGCAGGCCTGGGATTGGGAGCGAATGAGTGGCGGTGGCAACTGGGAGTTGCAGTGTTTCCAGCCATCATGTTTTTTGTGATGCTGTTCACTATTCCGCAAAGCTCACGCTTCCTCATCAGTCAGGAGAGTCTCGACGATGCGCTTTCCGTCATCAAAGCTATGGGTTCCGACCGGCCTGAAGCAGAGCTTGCGGAGATTCGTGCTTCGATGCACCGTGAGGCTGACGAGGCTGTGGAGCCACTGTTCAAGAAATCTCTACGCCTGCCTATTTTCCTGGCTATCTCCATCGGCTTCTTTAATCAGCTTTCCGGCATCAACGCGATTTTGTACTACGCCAACGACATCTTTGCGGCAGCAGGGATGGACAGGATGTCGACATTTTCGCGTTCAATTTTCATCGGCTTGTCGAATCTCGTCGCCACGTTTATCGCGATGGCGTTGATCGATAGGCTGGGTCGCAAGACACTATTGCTGATCGGCGCGGTCGGAACCTGCCTGACGCTGCTGATGACCGGATATCTGTTTTCATCCGGAACGCATCCTGAGATGATCGTGTGGATGTTGGTAGCATTCATCGGATTTTTCGCCGTGTCGCAAGGGGCAGTGATCTGGGTCTATATCG